>JAGOBN010000037.1 GCA_017999235.1 Anaerolineales bacterium
CGCCGGCGGCCACATCCCAGGCCTGCAAATTGAGATGGAAGCTGCCATCCAGCCGGCCGGCGGCGATGTAGGCCAGGGTCAGGGCGGCGCTGCCCGGCAGACGCAGGCTGTGGCCGACGTTGGCCAGACGCGGGGTGAGCACGGCGGCCTGATCGCGTAAGGCGGCCTCGCGCGGCCAGCCGGCGCCCAGGACGGCGGCGCCGATCTCGGCCACCGAGCTGACCGCCAGCCGGCGCGGCCGGCCACGGCCTTGCCGAACGAAGGCGCCCTGGCCGCGTTCGCCATAGAACAGCTCGCGGCGCATAGGGTCGTAGATGACGCCCAGATACGGGGCGCCGGCCTCCGCGACTCCCAGCGAGACGGCAAAACAGGGCAGTTGGCGGGCGTAGTTGGACGTGCCATCCAGCGGATCGATCACCCACGTGGGGCCAGGCGCGGTCAGGTCCGCCGTCAGCAGACCCTCTTCAGACAGCACGGCATCCTCCGGAAAGGCGGCGTGCAGGTGCTTCAAGATCAGGGTTTGGGCGGCAACGTCGGCGTCGGTCACCAGATTGCGCGGCCCTTTGAGGGAGACGGTGCGGGGGCGGTTGAGCTTGCGGCGCAGGAGGTCGCCGGCCGCCAGCGCGGCTTCAATGGCGGTGGTCAAACGGCTCATAGTGGGTGATTATAGTCTATTTGTTCGATGGCCGCGGTGGCGTGACCGAACGGAGTCGCAGCCGCCGTCACCCAAGGCCGACGAGAAAAAAAATTAATAAACTTAAATGACGTCTCCAAAAAAATTCACAAAAGTGATTGTATTGCACAAATGCGTGACTTTCTTTGGCGAATGGGTTATATTCTGTAGTACCAATTCATTAGACAACAATGTGAATTTGTCCGGTTCTAGGAAGACATAACCGCCCTGGCGAGGCCGCTTGTGGTTCGGAGATCTTCTAATTCACCTCAACCTGCCCTGACGGGCGAGCGTTTGGAGCTCTTGGCGCGCATCTCGGAGCTGTATTACGAGGACCGCCTAACCCAAGAGCAGATCGCGGCGCAAACCGGGTATTCCCGTTCGATGGTGTCGCGCTTCTTGACCGAAGCGCGGGATCAACAGGTGGTGGAGATCAAGGTCCATCACCCGCTGGAGCGCCGGCGGGACATGGAAGACCTGCTCCAGAACCTGTTGGGGCTCAAAGTGGTGCAGGTGCTGGCGCGGGGGACATTGAACTACATCCAGATGCTGCGCCGGCTGGGCGTTTTGGCGGCGCGGTTTGTGGAAGACCTGATCTTTGACAACGCCACGATTGGAGTGTCGTGGGGCGAGGCGATCTCCGAGACGATCACGGCCCTGCGGCCGCGCACCCGGACGGGCATTCACGTTGTCCAGATGATCGGCTCGCTGGGGCCGCCGAACCCGGAGATTGACGGGCCGGAACTGGCGCGGCGTCTGGCGCGCACGCTGGGCGGCCAGTATTCCACCTTCCCGGTGCCGCTGTTCGTGGACAGCGAGATGACGCGCCAGATGCTGATGAACGACACGCGCGTGCAGCGGGTGGTGGAGCATTTCAAGGACGTCGATCTGGCGCTGTTGGGCGTCGGCACGGTGGAATCGGAACGCTCGAGTCTGCTGCGCGGGAACTATCTGGCCGAGGCGCAGCTGCTGGGTTTGCAGCAGGCCGGCGCGGTGGGAGACGTGGCCGTCATCCACTTCGACCTGCAGGGCCAGGTGGTGGATATCCCGCTAGCCCGGCAGGTGATGGGGATTGACGCGGCCACGCTGCTGGAGCGGCCGCTGCGGGTGGGGGTGGCCGGGGGGCAGTTCAAGAGCAAGCCGATTTTGGGCGCGAGCCGGGCCGGCTTCATCAACATGTTGATCACGGATGAGGTCGCCGCTTCGGGCGTCCTTCAGTTATTGCGGGCCGAAGGGCGCGCCTGAGTGCATCCTCAGCAGGAGGCAAGGATGGGTATTTTAGAAAACGGCCAGCCGGCCGCCGCGACGCCGCTGCCAGCGGAATGGACTCCGGCGGCGGCGCGCGAGAAACTGGCCCAGATGCTGGTCATCCGCGCGTTTGAGGCGAAGGCCGAAGAGCTGTTTGCGCTGGGGCGCGTGCACGGCACCATGCATCTGTCCATCGGCCAGGAAGCCACGGCGGTGGGCGCGGCCAGCGCTTTGCGGCGCGGCGATTACCTGCTCAACCACCATCGCGGCCACGGCCATTGTCTGGCCTGGTTCGACAGCGATGTGGACGCGATGATGGCCGAATTCATGGGCAAAGAGACCGGCTACTGCCGCGGGCGGGGCGGCTCGATGCACATCGCCAACGTGGCCGCCAACAACCTGGGCGCCAACGGCATCGTGGCCGGCGGCGTGCCGCTGGCGGTGGGCGTGGGCCTGAGCATCAAGATGCGCGGCACCGACCAAGTGGGCATGGTGAATTTCGGCGACGGCGCCTCCAACGAAGGCGCCTTCCACGAATCCTTGAATATGGCCAGCATCTGGAAGCTGCCCATCATCTATCTGTGTGAAAACAACCAGTACGCCATGTCGATGCCGGTGACCAAGGCCATGACCGTGGCCCGGATCAGCGACCGGGCGGTGGCCTACGGGATTCCCGGGGTCACCGTGGACGGCAATGACCTGCCGGCCGTGTACGCGGCGGTGGGGGCGGCGGCGGCACGGGCGCGCGCCGGCGAGGGGCCGACGCTGCTGGAGGCGGTCACCTACCGCTGGCGCGGCCACTCCAAGAGCGACAAGCAGGCGTACCGCACGCGGGATGAAGTGAAAGAGTGGCAGCAGCGCGACCCGATCCTGCGCTTCGCGGCGCTTATCGAACTCAGTGACACCGAGCTGGAGGCCATGCGGCAGGCCGCCAACCAGCGCGTTGAGGCGGCCGTGGCGTTTGCCGAGGCCAGCCCGGAACCGACGGTCGCGAGCATCCTGGAGGGCGTCTATGCCTAGCGCAGCCGTGGCGGTTGAAACCCTGCCGGTGGCCCCGCCGGCCGGCGGGCGCGAGATCACGTATGTGGAAGCCGTGCGCGAGACCCTGCGCCAGGTGATGGCCGCGGACGAGCGCGTCTTTGTCATGGGCGAGGATATCGGCGTGTACGGCGGCGCCTTCGGCGCCACGGCCGGCCTGCTGCCGGAGTTTGGCGAGCAGCGCGTCATCGACACGCCCATCTCCGAGGCCGCCATCGCCGGCGCCTGCATCGGCGCGGCCCTGACCGGCATGCGGCCGGTGGGCGAGATCCAGTTCATGGATTTTGTCACCCTGAGCATGGAGCAGCTGGTCCTGCAGGCGGCCAAGATCCGGTTCATGTTTGGCGGCAAGGCCACCGTGCCGATGGTGCTGCGCATGCCGGGCGGCTCCGGCACCGGCGCGGCCGCCCAGCACTCCGAGAGCCTGGAAAACTGGTTTGTGCATGTGCCCGGACTGAAAGTGGTGATGCCCAGTAACCCTTACGATGTTAAGGGGTTATTAACTTCAGCCATTTACGACGACAATCCCGTCATCTTTATCGAGCATAAGCTCCTGTACAAGACCAAAGGCTGTGTGCCTGAGCAGCTGTACACCCTGCCGCTCAGCCAGAGCCACGTGGCGCGGGAAGGCCGGCACCTGACGATTGTGGCCACCTCCATGATGGTCAACCGCTCCCTGGAGGCGGCCAAGCAGCTGGCGGCGGAGGGGATCGAGTGCGAGGTGATTGATCCGCGCACGCTCAACCCGCTGGATGTGGACCCCATCGTGGCCAGCGTCAAGAAGACCGGGCGCGTGCTGATCGTGCATGAGGCGGTGAAGACGGGCGGCTTCGGCGGCGAAGTGGCCGGCCGGATCGTCGAGAGTGAGGCCTTTGATTACCTGGAGGCGCCCGTGCGCCGGCTGGCTGGATTGGATATCCCCATCCCGTACAACCGCACCCTGGAAATGAACTCCGTCCCGCAAGTGGACAAGATCGTGGCCGAAGCGCGCCAGTTGGCGAAAGGCGAATTCTAATGGCCAAGGCCGTCATCATGCCGAAGTTCGGCTTCACGCAGGAGAGCGCCCAGATCGTGCGCTGGCTGAAAAAGGCCGGCGACGCGGTGGAGCAGGGTGACCCGATCGCGGAAGTGACGACCGACAAGGTCAACATGGAGGTCGAGGCGCCGGAGTCCGGCATCCTGGACGGCTTGCGCTTCCAAGAAGGCGACACGGTGCCGGTGACCGAGATCATCGCGTATCTGCGCGCGCCCAATGAGACTTTAGCGGCGAGCGCTCAACCCGCCGGCGCCGCGCCGGCCGCGGCGGTAGCCGCGGCCCCGGCGGCGGCCACTGCGGCAACCCCCGTAGCCGCCAAGCTAGCGCAAGACCTGGGCGTGGATGTGAGCCAGGTGGCCGGCACCGGCCCGGGCGGACGCGTGACGCGCCGGGATGTGGAAGCGGCCGCCGCGGCCGCTGGAGCAGCGGGCGGCCGGCCGCGCGCGGTTCCGGCCGCGCGCCGGCTGGCGCGTGAGCTGGGGGTGGACCTGGCGGCCGTGCCCGGCAGCGGCCCGCACGGGCGGGTGCAGTCAGCGGATGTTAAAGCGGCGGCCGAGAGTGCGGCGGCCAGCGTCCCGGCGGCGGCGCCCGCGGCCAGCCCGGCGCCGGCCGGCGTCAAGGTCATCCCCCTGGTCGGTATGCGCCGCACCATCGCGACGCGCCTGCAGAAGAGCTTCCAGGACGCGCCGCATATTTTCTTCGACGCCGAGATCGACGTGACGGCGGCGGAAGCGCTGCGCGCGGCCGCCAACGCGCGCCAGGCCAAAGAGCAGCCCAAACTCAGCCTGACGGTGCTGATCGCCAAGGCCTGCGCCTGGGCGCTGGGCCGGCACCCCTTGCTGAACAGCTGGCTGGTGGGCGACGAGATCCGGGTGCTGGACGCCGTGAACCTGGGCGTGGCCGTGGCGCTGGAGGACGGCCTGATCGTGCCGGTCGTCAAAGACGTGGCCCACAAGGGGTTGGCCCAGCTGGCGGTCGAGATCGCGGGCCTGGCCGAGCGGGCGCGCACCAACCGCCTGCGCCCGGATGACGTGGCCGATGGCACCTTTACGATCAGCAACTTGGGGATGTTTGGGGTGGACCGCTTCACGGCCATCCTTAACCCCCCGCAGGTGGGCATTCTGGCCGTCAGCCGGGCGCGCTCGCAGTTTGTGCCGGACGCGCACGGCCAGCCGGTGGCGCGGCCGCTGATGACGGTGACCCTCTCGGCCGACCACCGCGTGGTGGACGGCGCGGTGGCGGCCCGGTTCCTGAAAGACCTGCGGGACGGGCTGGAGCAGCCCAGCCTGCTGCTGGTTTAGAGCGCGGCCCGGCAGAGGAGACGACGACATGGAACTCACCGGCACGACCATTGTTTTGCTGCTGGCGTTCATGTGGGCGTTCCAGTATGGGCTGTCGTTTTGGCAGATGCGCCGCTATTACAAGCGTCTGGCGGAATTGCGCCGGGAAGGCTTGGTGTGGGTGGGGTTGGCCGGTTCGGCCTGGCGCCGGCGGCAGTACGCGGTGCTGGTGGTCACCCCGGAACAGCGGATTGTGCGGGCGGAGCAGTTGTCCGGCTGGACGGTTCTGGCCACGCTGAAACCTTTGCCCGGGCTGGAAGGCCGGCCGGTCAGCGACCTCTTGGATGACACCGTGACCCTGCCGGTGACCAAGAAGCAGCTGGCGGCTTTGCGCGACGCCGTAAAACATATGCAGGCGTACGCGGCCCGGAAAGCGGCGGAGGCCGCCGACGCGGCGCAGACCGAAAGCGGCGCGCTGCCGGCGTCCACCCCCGCGGCTTAACCGCCCGCCCGGGACTTTTGAAAGGAGTGCTTATCGCCGATCGCCCAAGGTGTCACGCGTTTCCACTCGGAGAGTTCAGCTTTTATTTCAGACCCGTTGAAAAATGAGGAGTTCGCCATGGACTTACTAGTTCAATTGGCCACCGGTTTCATCGGCATCTTCCAAAAAGGTGCTGAATGGTGGTGGGCGGTGTTTGTCGGCATCGTCCCGCTGGTCATCGTGCTGATGACGGCCTTCAATGCGATCATCGCCTGGATCGGCCAGGAGCGCATCGAAGGCTTCAGCAAGTTCGCGTCCCAGGAAGGCATCCTCTTCCTGCCGTTCCGCTACCTGCTGCTCCCGATCGTGGCCGTCTTCGTGTTGACCAACCCGATGGCGTACACGATGGGCCGCTTCCTGCCGGAGCGCTACAAGCCGGCCTTCTATGATGCGGCTGTGTCCTTCGTGCATCCGCCGCTCGGCATTCTGCCGCACGTCAACCCCGGTGAGCTGTTTGTGTGGGCCGGCATCGCCAACGGCGTGCAGTCCGCTTACGGCAATACGGCGATGGCCGACCTGGCGGTCCGCTATCTGTTGACGGGCATGCTGGTCATCTTGATCCGCGGCATCGTCACCGAGCGCATCACCGCCTTCATGTGGAAGAAGCCGGCCGCGGCCTAAGGAGGACACCATGCAAGCATTTACTGGTTTCTTGACGCGCTTTGGCCGAGCCATGGGCAGCCTGGTCGGCACCCTGTATCAAGCGGGGCGTGAGTCCGTCGATCAGGTCTGGAAGAACGTGCTGCCCTTCCTGGCCTTCGTCGCGGTGATCGTCGGTATCATGAACGGCACGGGCCTGGGGACGCTGATTGCCACGGCGCTCGAGCCGCTGGCCGGCAGCGTTGTCGGCCTGATCGTGCTATCCTTGATCATCGGCCTGCCGGTGCTCTCGCCCCTGCTGGGGCCGGGCGCCGTCATCGCTCAGATCATCGGCACCTTGCTGGGGACGCTGTTCGCCAACAAGACCCTGCCCCTGTCCGCGGCGTTGCCGGCCCTGTGGGCCATCAACCCGCAGGTCGGCTGCGACTTCATCCCCGTGGGCCTGGCCCTGGGCGAAGCCGAGCCGGAGACGGTGGAAGTGGGCGTGCCGGCCGTGCTGTTCTCCCGCTTTATCACCGGCCCCGTGGCCGTGCTGATCGGGTGGGTGGCCGCGCTCGGAATGTAAGCTGTTGGTCCGCTTTGGTCGTCAGCCGGGCGCTTTCCCCGCCCGGCTGACGACCAGCCTACCTTACCCAAAGAGGCTTCGACATGGCTGAAGAAAAGAAGTACAAGAAGGTCCGCATCAAAAAAGGCCCCAAAGGCTGGGGCGGCCCGCTGGTGGTGGATTGCAAGCCCGGACGCGACCTGATTTACTCCGTGACCGGCGGCGGCATCCATCCGCTGGCGGCCAAGATCGCCGAACTCACCGGCGGCCGGCCGTTCGATGGCTTCAAATCCAAGGCCGATTTCAGCGAGATCGCGGTAGCCGTTATCGACTGCGGCGGCACGGCGCGCGTGGGTGTCTACCCGATGAAGAAAGTGCTGACGGTGGATATTTATCCCACCTCGCCCTCCGGGCCGCTGATGCGGTTTATCACCGAAGAACTTTTCTGTTCGGGTGTGCGGATCGAAGACCTGGAAGTGTTGCCCTAAGCCCTCCCCGGCCAGGCAAGGGGCTGCGGCCCCTTGTCTGGGCTTCTCTTGGAAAGGCAGACCGTGATTAAGTACGAAGCCCGCATCACGGCCATCGGGCCGCTGGTCACTGAATTTACGCAGGCCGGCATTCTCGTGCTGTTCGGCCAGAGCGCGCCCGAGGAAGTGGCCGAGTTCGCGCTTCTGCATGACGGCCAGGTGCTGCACAGCCCGCTGGCCGCCGGCGATCAGCTCTGGCTGGGGGACGAGACCTTCTCGATCCTGGCGGTAGGCGAAGTCGCGAATACTAATTTGGCCAACCTCGGCCATCTCGTGTTGAAATTTAACGGCCAGACCGCCCCGGAATTGCCGGGCGACGTATGTGTCGAGGCCCGGCCGCTCCCCGTTGTGACTGTTGGTCTGACGCTGAAAATCGTCGGCTAAGCCGGCGCCCCGCCGCTGGCCACCGGCGGCGGGACCCCCGCCGTTCCTTCCCATCCGCGTGGCTTGCGAAAGTAGGATCCTATGTCTCTTAAAGAACGTCTCCAGGCGCGCGCGACCGCCAGCGGCGCCCCGATTCGCGTTGGCTTAATCGGCGCGGGCCAGATGGGCACCGGCCTGATCAGCCAGATCGAGCGCATGGTGGGCATGCGCATCACGGCCGTGGCCGACGTGATCCCCGGCCGCGCGGCCGCGGCCTACGCCGAAGCCAGTGTGCCCGCGGACTTGGTCGTGACCCTGGACGACGACGCGGCCAAAGCCGCCGACGCCATCGCCGCCGGCCGGCGCGTGGCCACCACCCAGGCCAACTGGCTGGTGACTATTCCCAACCTCGACATCATCGTGGAATGCACCGGCATCCCCGACATCGGCGCCCGCGTGTGCGCGGCCGCCATCGCGGCCGGCAAGCACACCGTCAACATGAACGTGGAGACCGACGCCACGGTGGGCTATATCCTGGCCCAGCGCGCCCGGCAGGCCGGCGTGGTCTACACCCTGGTGGCCGGCGATGAGCCTGGCACCGTCCGCGAGCTGTACGACTTCGCCGACGCCCTGGGTTTTGAGATTGTGACCATCGGCAAGGGCAAGAACAACCCGCTGGATCAGACCGCCAACCCGGAGACGATGGGGCCGCGCGCCAAGCAGAACAACATGAGCCCCAAGATGCTGGCCTCCTTCGTGGACGGCACCAAGACCATGGTGGAGATGACGTCCATGGGCAACGGCATGGGCTACGCGCCGGAAGTCACCGGCGCCCACGGCCCCACCTGCACCTGGCGCGACCTGGCCAAGGTCTTTGTACCCAAGGCCGACGGCGGCGTGATGAACGGGCGCGGCGCCGTGGATTACGCCGTGGGCGATGTGGCGCCCGGCGTCTTCGTCATCATCACCACCGACCAGCCCAAGATCATCACCGACCTGAAGTACCTGCGCCTGAGCGGGCACGGCAACTACTGGTCGCTCTACCGGCCGTACCACCTGGCCAATCTGGAAACCCCGATCACCGTGGCCAAGGCCGCGCTGGACCAGGAAGTGACCCTGGCCACCACGCAGGCGCCGGTGGCCGAGACCGTGGCTTACGCCAAACGCGACCTCCAGCCGGGCGAGAAGCTTGATTCGCTGGGCGGCTTCACCATGTACGGCGTCATCGAACGCGCCGGCGTGGCGCGGGCCGGCGATCAGCTGCCGCTGGGCGTGGCCGTCGGCGCGGTGGTCCAGCACGCGGTGAAGAAGGGCCAGCCGATCCGCTACGCGGACGTGGCCGTGGACGAGAGCCAGCTGATTGTGCAGCTGCGCCGGGAACAGGACCAATTCTTGGCGAAGGGAGCCTAAGATGCCCGCCGTAACCCTGACCATCCAGCACGCCTCCGGACTGCACGCGCGGCCGGCCGCCCAGTTTGTCAAGATGGCGGCCTCGTTCCCCTGCGTTATCACGGTGCGGAACCTGGCCAAGGACAAGCCGGCCGTTAACGCCAAGAGCGTGCTGAGCGTGATCACGCTCGGCGTCAGCCAGGGTAATCAGGTGGAAGTGACGGCCGAGGGCGACCGGGCCGCGGAGGCGCTGACGGCGCTGCAAGAACTGGTGGCCGCCAACTTCGGCGAAGGCGCGGGGAGCGGGCACTAATGAAACAGTATCGCGGCCTGGCCGCCTCCGCCGGGATCGCCATCGGGCCGGCCTGGGTCTACCGCCCGACGCCGGTGACCGTCGAGCGCCGGGTGCTCGCCGTCGCGGACCTCCCGGCGGAATGGGCGCGCCTGCAGGCCGCGCTCTCCATGGCGCGCACGCAATTGCAGGCCCTGGAGACCCGCGCCCGGGAGAATATCGGCGCGGACGAGGCCGCCATCTTCGGCGCCCATCAGCTTTTTTTGGACGACGAAGAACTGCTGGGCAGCTTGAGCGGGCTGGTGAAAGACCAGCGCTTCAACGCCGAGGCCGCCGTCTACGACGCTTTTGAGCACTACGCGCACGCGCTGGAAAGCCTGGAAGAGGCCTACTTCAAGGCGCGCGCCGCCGACGTGCGGGATGTGCGCCGGCGCGTGCTGCGCTGTCTGATCGGCGCGGCCGAGGCCGAGACCGCGCTCACCCAGCCGGCGGTGATCTTTGCCGATGACCTGACGCCTTCGGACACGGTGGCCTTCGACAAGGATAAACTCCTGGGCCTGTGCACCATCAAGGGCGGCCCGACCTCGCACACCGCCATCCTGGCGCGCGGGCTGGGCCTGCCGGCCGTGGTCTCCGCCCCCTTCACCCTGGCCGATGTGGACGCCAACATCCTGGTCATCCTGGACGGGACGACCGGCGCCGTCACCATCGGCCCCACCCTGACCGAGCTGGACCGGGCGCGCAAACGCCAGGCGGACTGGCAGGCCACGCGGGCCGAGCAGCTCTCGGCCGCGCACGCGCCGGCGGCCACGCTGGACGGCCACGCGGTGGAAGTGGTGGCCAATATCGGCAGCGCCGCTGACGCCCAGCAGGCGCTGGAGCAGGGCGCCGAGGGCGTGGGCCTGTTCCGTACCGAGTTCCTGTATCTGGACCGTGACACGATGCCGACCGAGGCCGAGCAGGCGGCCACGTATCGTGAGATTTTCCAAGTCATGGGCGGCCGGCCGCTGGTGGTGCGGACGCTGGATATCGGCGGCGACAAGGCCGTGCCGTATCTGGGTTTGCAGCAGGAGCCCAATCCCTTCCTGGGCTGGCGCGCCATCCGCATGATCCGCGAGCGCCCGGACATCCTGGAAGGCCAGCTGCGCGCCCTGCTGACCGCCGGCGCCGAGACCGATGCCGATCTGCGGATCATGCTGCCGATGGTCTCCAGCCTGGGCGAACTGACCCGCGCGCGGGAGATCTTGACGCAGGCCCAGGCCAGCCTGGCGGCCGAAGGCCGGCCCCTGCCCAAGCGCCTGCAGTTTGGCATCATGATCGAGGTGCCGTCGGCGGCGCTGCTGGCCGACCACCTGGCCCAGCACGTGGACTTCTTCAGCATCGGCACCAACGACCTGACACAGTACACGCTGGCCGTGGACCGCACCAACGAGCGCGTGACCAAGCTGGCCACGCCTTACCACCCGGCGGTGCTGCGCCTGATCAAGCTGACCATCGACGCCGCGCACGCGCACGGCAAGTGGGTGGGGCTGTGCGGCGAGCTGGCCGGCGATGAAATGGCCGTCCCCTTGCTTTTGGGGATGGGGCTGGATGAGTTCAGCATGGCGCCGGCCTCCGTCCCGCCCGTCAAAGCCGCCATCCGCCAGTGGACGCTGCCGGTCTGCCGGGCGGTGGCCGCGCATGCCCTGGCGCAGCCGCAGGCCATCGAAGTGCTGGATTATCTGCGGGGTCTGACGCCGGCGTAGCGCCCGGCTGGAAATTAAAAAACGCCGCCTGACAAGGCGGCGTTTTTCTTTCCGAATAAGCAGACCGGCGCGGTCTGTCCCGTCCAACCGGGCTTCGAAAGCGGGCGAGGCCGCGTCGGTCTCTTATCTAGATCGAGAAGTCCTCGCCATGCCACGCGCCGTGCTCCGGGGCGTGGACGTGCGGCACGGGGCGCAGCGCCTCGTGGTGGTGCAGTTCAAACTGCCGCTCCAGCTCATCCACCCGCTCCAGCAGGGTGGTCACCGAGACGCCCAGCGTGTCCGGCAGATTGGTGTGGTTGAGGTCCGGCGCGTCGCCGGCCAGATGCTGGCGCGACCGGGTGACGATCTGGCCCGGCACCCCCACCACCACCGAGTTCGGCGGCACGGACTTCACCACCACCGCGTTGGCGCCGACGCGGCTGTCCGCGCCGATGGTGATGGCGCCCAGAATCTTGGCGCCGGCGCCCACCACCACCCGGTCCCCGAGCGTGGGGTGGCGCTTGCCCTTGCTCAGGCTGGTGCCGCCCAGGGTGACGCCGTGATAGAGCGTCACCTCCGCGCCCACCTCGGCGGTCTCGCCGATGACCACGCCCATGCCGTGATCAATGAAGAAGCCCGGCCCCAGCGTGGCGCCAGGATGGATCTCAATCCCGGTCAGCGCGCGCGCCGCCTGCGAGACCCAGCGGCCGAGCAGTTTGAAACCCCGCTGCCAGAGCCAATGCGCCAGCCGATACCCCCACACCGCGTGGACGCCGGGATACAGCAGGGCGATTTCCAGCGCGGACCGCGCCGCGGGATCGCGGTCAAAGACGGCTTGGATATCACTGCGGAACGCGGCCAGCATGGCGGCCTCCTACTGCGCGGGCCTTAGTCCGCCAGATGCGCGAAGAGCGGCGTGCTTAGATAGCGCTCGCCGAAGGACGGGATGATCACGACGATCAGCTGGCCGGCGTTTTCCGGCCGGCGGGCCACCTGGACCGCCGCCCAGACCGCGGCGCCGGAGGAGATCCCCACCAGCAGGCCCTCTTCGCGCGCCAGCCGGCGGGCGAAGTCGAAGGCGTCGTCGTTCTTGACGCGGACGATCTCGTCGTAAACCTTAGTATTGAGAATATCCGGCACGAAGCCGGCGCCGATGCCCTGGATGGGATGCGGGCCGCGCGCGCCGCCGGAGAGCACGGGCGAGGCATCCGGCTCCACCGCGATGGCCCTGAAACCCGGCTTGCGGGCTTTGAGCACCTCGCCCACGCCCGTGATCGTGCCGCCGGTGCCGATGCCGGACACCAGAATGTCCACTTGGCCGTCGGTGTCGCGCCAGATCTCCTCGGCCGTGGTTTGGCGGTGGATCTCCGGGTTGGCCGGGTTCTTGAACTGCTGGGGGATCAGGTAGCGCGCATCCTGGGCCGCCAGCGCCTCGGCCCGTTTGATGGCGCCCGGCATGCCTTCCGGGCCGGGGGTCAGGATCAATTCCGCGCCGTAGGCGCGCAGGAGCATGCGGCGCTCCTTGCTCATCGTCTCCGGCATGACCAGGGTGCATTTGTAGCCGCGCGCCGCGCAAACGAAGGCTAGGGCGATGCCGGTGTTGCCGCTGGTGGGCTCCAGGA
>JAGOBN010000574.1 GCA_017999235.1 Anaerolineales bacterium
CTTCGCGCGGCTGGCCGACCCGCCGGACCAGGCGCCGGCCCGCGCCGCGGCGCTGCGCCAGATTTTTCAGGCCATGACCAGCGCACCGGAGATGGTGCGCGGCCCCGGCGGTTTCGATACGGAATTAATGCGCGCCCTGCCCGGCCGACTGGTATCCAAAGGCGGCGCGGAAGGCTATCAGGCAATCGGCCTGGCGCCCGGCGCGCTGGGGCCGGGCTCGCCGGCGCTGGGCCTGACCCTCAAGGTCGCCGACGGCGGCAGCCGCGCCGTGGGGCTGATTGCGGCCGAGGCCCTGCGCCAATTGGGCGCCCTGTCGCCGGCCGCGCTGGACGCCCTGGCCGGCTTCAATTTCACGCTGCCCCAGCCGGTGCGTAATTGGCGCGGCATCCAGGTCGGCGAGGCGCACGCCGCCTTCCAACTCACGCTCCAGGTTTGACGCCCCTCTGCCCGTGTGGTAGGATTCGCGTTCGTTACGGTCAAGCCGCATTTTAGTGCGAGGGATTGTCCTATTCCAATCACGACCTCTGAATACCGGATCAATGAGCAGATCACGTCCCGCGAAGTCCGCGTGATTGGTCCCAACAACGAGAACGTCGGCATTATCTCGGTTTACGAAGCGTTGCGAATGGCGCGCGATTCCGAGAAAGACTTGGTGGAAGTCAGCCCCAACGCCGTCCCGCCGGTCTGCCGCATCCTCGATTACGGGAAGTTCCTGTACGAGAAGACCAAGAAGGACAAAGAGGCCCGCAAGGCGCAGAAGGTTATTGAAGTCAAAGAGATTCAACTGCGCCCCAAGAGCACGGACTTTCACACCGGTTTGAAGGTGAAAGACGCGCGGCGCTGGCTGGAAGAGGGCAAGAAGGTGCGCGTGCGCGTCAAGTTCCGCGGCCGCGAGATCACCTATCCGCAGATTGCGATCCAGGACCTGGCGGAAATCGCCCAGGAATTGGCGGATGTCGCCATCATCGAACAGCATCCCTTGCTGGAAGGCCGGACGATGATCATGCTGCTGGCGCCCAACCCCAAGCGGGTGAAGCCCGCGGGCGTGCCCGCCCCGGCCACCGGCGCCAAGAAAGAGGCGTCGGACGCGCCAGCCGACGGCGCCAGCGCCGAAGCGTGAAGTCCGAGGAAGCGTTGTTTCGCACCGGGGCTGCACCATCGCCCCGGTGATTTTTGTCTGGCGCTGACGCGCCGCACACTGGATGGATGCCGGGCGGCCTGTCCGCCCAAAACTGCAGGAGCGATTGACTGATCGCCCAAGGAGAACGACCGTGCCTCGCAAAGCCAAGACCCAGGGTAAGCAGAAACTCAAGACCCACAAGGCCACCGCCAAACGCTTCCGTGTGACGGGCAGCGGCCTGCTGGTCCGCACCAAGAAGGGCAAGAGCCATCTGCGCCGGCGCACCGCCAAGCGCACCAAGGCGCTGTTCAGCGAGATGCTGCCCGTGCTCGGCAAGAAGATCGCCAAGCGCGTTCGCCGGCTGGCCCCTTATCTGAAGAACTACGACGACAAGTCGTCGACCTAGTGTTTAGCGCGGGCTGTAGGCGGCGCGAACGCGTGGACAGTTGTCCCACGGGCCGCCCATGGTTCGCCGGAGTAGTGTTCCATGCGTGTTAAAGGTGGTGTTGTCACCCGCCGTCGTCACAAAAAGATTTTGAAGTGGAGCGAGGGTAAGCGCGGCGCTTATCACACCCTCTTCCGCCGCGCCAATGAAGGCATGCTGCACGCCTTCCTGTACGCCTGGCGCGACCGCCGCAATCGGCGCCGCGACCTGCGCCGGCTGTGGATCGCGCGCATTAACGCCGCCGCGCGCGCCAATGGCCTTTCCTACAGCCGCCTGATTGACGGCCTGAAGAAAGCCAACGTCACCCTGGATCGCAAGGCGCTGGCCGATATCGCCGTGCGCGACGCCGCCGCGTTCAGTCGCGTGGCCGCCGTCGCCAAGGGCGCGGCCTAATTCGCTCGGTCAGAATTTCGTTCCTGCCGGAACCGCGCCCTTCGGGGCGCGGTTTTGTTTCCGGGTACAATCCGCGCCATGGCCGACTTAATTCTCACCCGGGCGCTGCCCGGCGGTCAGACCCTGGCCTTATATCGCGGCGATCTGACCGAGGCGCGCGTGGACGCCGTGGTCAATGCCGCCAACGCCCAGTTGCGGCACGGCGGCGGTCTGGCCGGCGCGCTGGTGCGGCGCGGCGGCGCGAGCCTCCAGGCGGAAAGCGACGCCTGGGTTCTGACGCACGGCCCGGCCAGCCATGCCCGCCCCGCGCTGACGGGCGCCGGCCGCCTGCCCTGCCGGGCCATCATTCACGCGGTCGGCCCGGTCTGGGGCTCCGGCGCGGAAGACGCCAAACTGCAGACCGCCTACACCGCCGCGCTGGAACTGGCGGCGCGCGAGAATTTTGCCAGCCTCGCGTTTCCTTCGCTCAGCACTGGCATTTTCGGGTTCCCGGTTGAGCGCGCCGCGCCGCTGGCTGTGGGCGCGGTGCTGGCGTACTGCGCCGCCCGCCCCGGCTCGCCGCCGCGCGAGATCCGGTTCATACTGATCGATCAGCCCAGCGTGGCGGCCTTTCAACGCGCCATCGAACACCTCACCGCCCCGGAGCCTTATGATCACCTCCGCCCATAACCCCACCGTCAAGCGGGTGACCAGCCTGCAGACCCAGCGCAAGGCCCGGGAGGCCGAAGGTCAATTCATTATTGAAGGGCCGCGCTTGGCGGAGGAGGCCCTGCGCGCCAGGGCGAATGTGGAATTGGTGCTGTACACCCTGAACCTCGACGAGCGCAGCCGGATGGCGGTGGGCCAATTGGAGCGTCTGGGCGCCCGCGCCGAGGGTGTTTCCGAGACAGTCATGGCCGCCATCTCCGACACCGAAACGCCGGCCGGCCTGCTGGCGATTGTCGCCATGCCCACCTTTTTGATCCTGCCGCACCCGGGCTTCGCGCTGGTGCTGGACCGGATCAGTGATCCCGGCAACTTAGGCACCCTGCTGCGCACCGCGGAGGCCGCCGGCGTCCAGGCCGTCTTTCTGATGCCGGGCACAGTGGACGCGTTCAACCCCAAGGTCGTGCGCGCGGCCATGGGCGCGCATTTCCGGATCCCCGTGGCCGAAGCGCGCTGGGAGACGCTGGCCGGCCAGCTCGGCGGCGCCGCCGTGTGGCTGGCCGAGGCCCGCGCCGGCCAGGATTACGCCACGGTCGATTGGCAAGGCCCCTCGGCGCTGATCGTCGGGTCGGAAGCCGAAGGCCCCAGCGCCGCCGCGCGCGCCTTCACCCGGCAAACGGTCCATATCCCCATGCCAGGCCGCGCGGAATCGCTTAACGTGGCGGTGGCCGCCGGCATCCTCTTGTTCGCGGCCGCGCGCCAACGCCAGGCTGCCGCCTGAACGGCCGCCGTTTGACCCCGCAGAGTCCACGCCCAGGCCGGGGCCTGGGCGTTTTATTTACCCAAACCGGGCATTGAC
>JAGOBN010000575.1 GCA_017999235.1 Anaerolineales bacterium
CGCGCAGGCGTTGGCGCGCCCGGTCTCCGGCGCGGCGGCGACGATGGATTGGGCCGCGGCCGTGGCGCGCCCGGACGTGCAGATCGTCATTGTCTCAGTCACCAACCACGCCCTGGCGCCCGTGACCCTGGCCGCCCTCCAGGCCGGCAAACACGTGCTGGTGGAGAAGCCGGCCGCGCGCTTCGCGGCCGAACTGGACCCGCTGATTGCGGCCGCCGCCGCCGCTGACGTGCGGGTGCGGGTGGGCTTCAACCATCGCTACCACCCGGCTTTTCGCCAGGCCCGCGGGCTGTTCGAGGCCGGCGCCCTGGGGGAGATGATGTTTGTGCGCGGGCGTTACGGCCACGGCGGCCGGCCCGGCTATGAGCGCGAATGGCGGGCCGACCCGGCCCTCTCCGGCGGCGGGGAGCTGATCGACCAGGGCGTCCATCTGATCGACCTGGCGCGTTGGTTTTTGGGGGATTTCCCGCAGGTGACGGGCTTCGCGCACACGTATTATTGGGATATGCCCGTGGACGACAACGGCTTCCTGCTGCTGCGGACCGCGGATGACAAGACGGCCTTCCTGCACGTCAGCTGCAGCGAGTGGAAGAACACGTTTTCGCTGGAGATCTACGGCCGCGACGCCAAGCTGCAGATCGACGGCCTGGGCGGCAGTTACGGCGTGGAACGACTGGCGTATTACAAAATGCTGCCGCAGATGGGGCCGCCCGAGACCACCATCTGGGAGTACCCGATGGGCGACAATTCCTGGCGTTTGGAGTTCGACGAGTTTCTGGACGATATCCGTTTAGGCCGCGCGCCGGCCGCCGGTCTGGCGGATGCCCAGGCCGCCCTGCGCGTGGTCGAAGCTGTCTACCGACAATCTGGCTATGATCATCACGCGTAGTCCTCTCCGCATCACCCTGGGCGGCGGCGGCACCGATGTGCCGTCCTATTACCGCGAGCACGGCGGCTTCTTAATCTCGGCCGCCATCGATAAGTATGTGTACGTCACCGTCATGCGGCCGTTCGTGCCCGGTATTTTCCTTAAATACTCGAAGCTGGAGCATGTGGAGACCGTGGACGAGGTCCAGCACCCGATCATCCGCGAGGCGATCCGGATGCTGGAATTCCGGACGCCGCAGTTGGAGATCACCACCCTGGCCGATATCCCGGCCGGCACCGGGCTGGGCTCCTCCGGCAGTTTCACCACCGCGCTCTTGCGCGCGCTGTACGCCCACCGCCGGCGCCTGATCCAGCCCAGCGAGCTGGCCCGCCTGGCGTGCGAGATTGAGATCAACCGCCTGCGTGAGCCCATCGGCAAACAGGACCAGTACATCGCGGCCTATGGCGGGCTGACTTGCTTTGAATTCCGGCCGGACGAGAGCGTGGAAGCCTGGCCGCTGTCCCTGTCCATGGAGACGCTGTTTGAGCTGGAGGACAACTTGTTGTTGTTCTTCACCGGCTTCTCGCGCAGCGCCGGCAGCATTCTCCAGGATCAGGACACGCGCACCAAGCAGGCCGAGGCCGGCATGATCCAGAACCTGCACTACGTCAAGGAGCTGGGCCAGCGGAGCCAAAAGGCGCTGGAGGCCGGCCGGCCGGCCGAGTTCGGGGCGCTGATGCACGAACACTGGGAGCACAAGAAGCGGCGCTCGCAGGGCATGAGCAACCCCCAGATTGACGAGTGGTATCAGCTGGGCCGCGCCCACGGCGCGCTGGGCGGCAAACTGGTGGGGGCCGGCGGCGGCGGGTTCCTGCTCTTTTACGCCGAGGACCGCCAGCGCCTGCGCGGGGCCATGGCGCGCGCCGGCCTGGAAGAGGTGCGCTTCCGTTTCGACTTCGAAGGCACCAAGGTGCTCTTCGGATGAGCCTGCCCGTCGCGATCCTGGCCGGCGGTCTGGCCACCCGTCTGCGCCCCATCACGGCGCAAATCCCCAAGGTGCTGGTGGACGTGAACGGCGAGCCGTTTGCGGTCCATCAACTCCGGCTGCTGCGCCGCCAGGGGCTGACGGACGCGGTCTTCTGCATCGGCCATCTGGGCGAGCAGGTAGAGGCCGCCCTGGGCGACGGCGCGGCGTGGGGGCTGCGGGTGCGCTACTCGCCGGATGGCGGCGTCCTGCTGGGGACCGGCGGCGCTCTGCGCCAGGCCCGGCCGTTGCTGGGCGAGGCTTTCTTCGTGCTGTATGGCGATTCCTATCTGGAGTGCGATTTCGCGGCGGTGGAAGCGGCGTTTCACGCCGGCGGCCGGCTGGGGTTGATGACGGTCTTCCGCAATGAAGGCCAGTGGGACACCAGCAACGTGCAGTACGAGGCCGGCGAAATCCGGCGCTATGACAAACACGAACGCACCCCGGCCATGCGCCACATTGACTACGGGCTGGGGGTGCTGCGCGCCGAGGCTTTGGCCGGGTACCCGGCCGGCCAGCCGCTGGACCTGGCGGTGGTCTACCAGGACTTGCTGGCGCGCGGCCAGTTGGCCGCGTATGAAGTGGCCGAACGCTTTTATGAGATCGGCTCGCCGGCCGGGTTGGCTGAGACCCGGCGCTATTTGGAGCAGAAAAGAGAGCCCCGATGACTTACGCTCAACAACACCTGTCGGAAGCGGTCCAGATCCTGGGCCGCCTGGACACCGCCGCCATCGAACGCCTGGCGGATTTGCTGGCCGAGACCCGCACGCGCGGCGGCCGGCTGTTCCTGCTGGGCGTCGGCGGCAGCGCCGCCAACTGCTCGCACGCCGTCAACGACTTCCGCAAGATCGCGGGGCTGGAAGCCTACGCCCCCACGGACAACGTCTCCGAGCTGACGGCCCGCACCAATGACGAGGGCTGGGCCACGGTCTTTGTGGAGTGGCTCAAGATCAGCCGCCTGAAGCCGGAGGATATGCTCCTGGTCCTCTCGGTGGGCGGCGGAAATTTAGAGAAGAACGTCAGCCCCAACCTGGTGGCGGCCCTGCAGTATGGCCGGCAGGTGGGCGCCCGCATCGGCGGGATTGTGGGGCGGGATGGCGGCTACACGGCCCAGGTGGCGGAGGTGTGCGTCATCGTCCCCACCGTCAACCCGGAGACCGTGACCCCGCACGCCGAGGCCTTCCAGGCCGTGGTCTGGCACTTGCTAGTCTCGCACCCCAAGCTCAAGGTGGCGGCCACCAAATGGGAGTCCACGAAATAGCCATGGGCCGCCGCGCTGGCCCGCCCCCTTTGGACGGTCATGGCGCTGGCGGGCCAACTGGAATTGCCCGCCGCGCTGTCTTTCTGGATCGCGACGGGGTGCTCAACCGCACGGTGGTGGAGGCCGGCCAGCCGCGCCCGCCGGCCACCCTGGCGGAGTTGGAAATCCTGCCGGGGGTGCCGGAGGCGTTGGCGCGTCTGCGCGCCGCCGGCTTCTACTTGGCGGTGGTCACCAATCAGCCGGATGTGGCGCGCGGGGTGCAGACCCGCGCCGCGGTCGAAGCCCT
>JAGOBN010000576.1 GCA_017999235.1 Anaerolineales bacterium
CAAACCTGGCGCCCATGGTCAACGCGCTGGCCGCAGGCGCAGGGTCATAATCTGGAATGGCCGCAGAGACAGTGTGACCGAGCATTCGGTCCAGTCCAGGCCGGCCTGGTTCTCCTCGAGTAGGTTAGTTTCCCAGGCGCCGGCCAGCGGGAAGCCGGCCGTCAGCGTCACCAGACCGCGCCGCCGGCCGTTCTCGTACAACCGCACGATCAGGCCGTCGCCGTCCTCGGCCTGCTTGACCGTCTCGATCACCACGGTCGGGGCCGAGACCTGGATGAGGCTGGCGCTGAGCGCCGGCGGCCGGCCGCCGTGCGCGGCGTGCGCGGTGAGCGGATTGTTCAGGGCATAGGCCTCGCGCACGGTCACCGTCTCCGGGCCGTCCCGGTGCGGCAGGAAGCTGTAGGTGAAGCGGTGCTCGCCCTGGTCGGCCTCCAGGTCCGGGTAGGTCGGCGCGCGCAGCAGGCTCAGGCGCAGGACATTTTCATGGATGGCATGCCCGTACTTGCCGTTGTTGAGCACGCTCACGCCGTAGCCGCCCTCGCTCAGATCGGCCCACTTCTGGGCGCAGGTCTCAAAGCGCGCCCAATCCCAGCTGGTGTTGCGGTGCGTCGGGCGCTGGACGTGGCCCCACTGGATCTCGTACGTGGCGGCCGGCGCCAGCACGTTGACGGGGAACGCGGCTTTAAGAAACGTGTGCCGCTCACGCCAATCGATAACGGTCTCGAAATCCAGCCGGCGGCTGCCGTGCGCCAGGCTGAGGCGCTGGACGCAGGCGCTGTTGCCCAGGCGCCGGCGCACCTCGAGCGCGGCGCGCAGCGGGCCGGCCTCAAGCACCGTGATCGAGTCCGCCGGGCCGGCCGGGACGACCGTGTCCTCGTGGAAGACGTCCACGTCCCAGGCGTCCCACTGCATCGGCCGGTCTTCGTAGAGCAGCAGCTGGTTGGCCAGCGCGCCCGGTGGCAAGACCTCGCGCTGGGCGTCTCTGTCATAGACGCGCACGATGTCGCCGGCGGCGTTCAGCTCAATCCGCAATAGTTCGTTCTCCAACAGTGTCGGGGAAACGCTCAGCCTCGAAGGCGGATCCGCGCGAGCGGCGCTGACCAGCGGCGTAACGCTGTACGGCGGCAGTTCGCCCGCGTCCAGCCAGCAGCCTTCGGCCGTGGTCTGAATTAACACCGGCTGTCCGTCCAGCCGCGCCAGGCCGGCGGCGCCGGCTGGCAGACCGCCCGGCAGGCAGGCTAGATCGCGGCGCGGGAAGGAACTGGGGTTGACGACCAGCACGTCCCCGCCGAGGACGCGGGCCAGGGCGGTGAGCGCCTCCGTGCTGACGCGCTCCGCCGCGGCCAGGACCTCTTTATATTGCGCCTGCGATTCCTCATACACGGCGTGGATGCTGCTGCCGGGCAGGATGTCGTGGAATTGGTTGAGGCAGACCAGCTCCCAGGCCTGGTTGAGGACCTCGCGCGGGTAAGGTGCGCCGGCCTGGAGGGCGGCCAGCGCCGCCAGGAATTCGGCGTCGTGCAAGCGGAACTCACTTTCACGGTTGGCGCGCTTGTTGCGGCTCTGCGTAGTGTACGTGCCCCGGTGCAGCTCCAGGTACAGCTCGCCATTCCAGGTGGGCAGCTGCGGGCCGGCCTTGGCTTCCAGGTCGCGGAAGAAATCAACCACGCGGCCGGGGTGCGTGCGGGGCGCGCCCGGGAAAGCCGCGAACTCGCGCAGGTTCTCGAGCATCTCGCGGGTGGGGCCGCCGCCGCCGTCGCCGTAGCCATAGGCCATGAGCAGCGGCGGCGTGTGTTCGACGCCGGCCAGGTCTTTCTGCTGGAAATTCTCCCAGGTGCCCATGACCTCGCTGGGCGTGACCACGGCGTTGTAGGTGGCCGCGTACGGGCTGCCCAATTCGCGGGTGGTGCTGAAATGCGTGAGCACGCGCGTGCCGTCCAGCCCCTGCCACCAGAACGAATCATAAGGCAGGCGGTTGTACTGGCTCCATCCGATCTTGATGGTGAAGAAGTATTCCAGGCCGGCCTGCTTGAGCAGCTGCGGCAGGTTCCAGGCGTAGCCGAAGACATCGGGCAGCCACAGCACCGGGCTCTCGGCGCCGGCCCCGAAGTGCTCGCGGAAGAAGCGCCGGCCGAGCAGGAATTGGCGCGCCAGCGACTCCGGGCCGCTTAGGTTGCAGTCGGCTTCCACCCACATCCCGCCGATCGGCTCCCAGCGCCCCTCGGCCACGCGCTGTTTGATCGCCTCAAATAAAGCGGGCCGGTCGCGGCGCGTGTAGTCGTACAACTGGGGCTGGCTCTGGGTGAACTTGTATTCGGGGAACTGCTCCATCAGCCGCTGGACGGTGTGGAAAGTGCGCGCCGCCTTCTGCCGCGTCTGACCGAGCGTCCACAGCCAGGCCACGTCAAGATGGGCGTGGCCGATGGCCGTGATATCCACATCCAGCGGCGCGCCGGCCCGCGCGATCCTGGCGCGCAGGGCAGCATGCGCGGCCGGCACGCTGGCGTAAAACGCGTCATTCAGCGGCTCGTTAAGGTCGAGGGCGCTGAAGGCCGCGTCCAGCGCGTTGAGCAGATGGCCGCGGGCCGGGTCAATCTCGCGCAGGCCTTGCGCCACGCCCAGCGCCACGCGCGCGGTCGCTACGAAATCGCGCAACGGCTGATCGATCTGCACCACGGCGCAGGCGCCCAGGCAGGGGCGCGTGCCGGGCTGGACCTGCGCGCCGGCGTAGCCGTGCAGGGCGATAATGTGCTCGCGCCCGTCACGCCATTTGTCCGGTACACTGAACTCCTCATGATACCGGTCACAGGTGGCGTATGGCGCGCCGTCGATATAGGCGAGGGCCTCGGGGTGGCAGAACTCGCCGGCCGGCGCGGGCGCGAGCGGCAGATAGAGCGCCGCCGGCCGATCCACCTCCCACGTGGCCGGCACCGTGAAGCGCCCGCGCAGGACGAAGTTCGCCTGCCAGCGGGTCCAGAAATCGCCCGGGGCCACGCGCTCCCAGCGGGTGTCGTCAATGTCCGGGGCGGTGAGCATAGTGGGGCCGGGGTCGGGCAGCTCTTGATAGCGCCATTCATTCAGCGGCGCGCGCCGGCGATAGACCAGCGGTTGGATCAGGTCCAGGCGTTGGGCGATCTTGGTCAGGGTCCAGCGGTGTTGATGACGCATGGGTTCTGGCTCACGGTATGGCGGGTGACGGATGACGCGGGAAAGTTTAGCAGATCCGCCCTCAGCGGCCTGGCCGCCGGCGCAGCGTTAGGCGCGGCGGCAGTCACCGTGGTCTGCGATGTGGCGCGGCTGGCTGACATGGTGCGGCTGGCCGACGTGGCCGGCCGGCTGGACGGCCCGGTGGCGGTCTGGATCAACAACGCCGGCCTGGCGCGCCATCACTGGCTGAATGACTACACCGAGGCCGAGATCGACTTGATGG
>JAGOBN010000577.1 GCA_017999235.1 Anaerolineales bacterium
GATCACGGCGCTGTTTCCTCTGCCGGACCACCCCGACCCCGCCGCCCTGCGCGTGTTCTTTTCTTTTGGCGCGGTGCAGGGCCTGCTGGATCCCATCACGCCGCTGGGCCAAGACGCGCTGCGCAGCGTGATCGCCGGCGCCGCCCACGTGCTGGGCTACGCCGACACCTATGAAACGCAGGACGTCTTCTATCTGGCCGGCGAGCGCGTCTGGGTGGATATCACCGGCGTGCTGCGTAATCACACGGGCCGGCGCGTGGCGCGGGGGGCGCTGAGTTTTGTGGAGCCGAGCGTGGGGCAGGCCATCGCGCCGCTGTTGAATGATCCCCGCCTGAGCCCCACCGCCCACGGCCTGGCCCCGCGCACCGCCTTGCGCGTCGGGCCGCGCCTGCTGGTGGTCCTGAGCTACGTCCTGCGTTATCTAGCCAACCCGGAAGGCCGGCGCCTGACCGCGCAGCGCGAGGTGGACGCATACCTGGCGGACTTGCGGGCGCGCAGCCAGACCACCGGCGACGCCCCGGCCCGGCTGGCTCAGCGGGTGGCTTTGCTAACGGAAATGACGCAGGCGTTTCCGCTCGCCATCCCGCGTCTGGCAACGGGTCTGGCCGCCGGCATGGCTGCCTTCAATTTGCTGCGCTTGGCCAGTCGCCCTGGACTGGACCGGGCCGTGGTGGATCGCTTGACGCTGGAGGCCACGCGCGGCCTGCCGCACAACGTCACCACCCAGATGGACCTCCAGCTCTGGGCGACGGCGCGCCTCATTCGCGCCGCACCAGCGGAGGCCGCGCATTTCCTGGACACGCCGGCCGAGGCGCTGGCGGCCGCTTACCTGGCCGGCCAATTGCCGGCCGCGACCCAGCGCGCCGTGGCCGCCTTCCTGGGGCAGTACGGCGCGCGCGGGCTGGGGGAGATTGATTTTGGCCGGCCGCGCTGGCGCGAGGCGCCGGCCCCGGTCATGCAGGCCTTGCAGAGTTATCTCCGCATAGCGGACGAACAGCTGGCGCCGGACGTGGTCTTTGCGCGCGGCGCCGTGGCCGGCGCGGCCGCCCTGGATCACTTAACGGCGCTGGTGCGGGCCGTGCCGGGCGGCTGGTTCCGGGCGCGTGTCGTCGGCTGGCTGGGCCGGCGGCTGCGGGCGCTGATGGGCCTGCGCGAAAGCCCGAAGTTCTTCATCATCCGCCTCATGGATATCTTGCGGCAAGGCTTGCTCGCCAGCGGGCAGGACCTGGTGACCGCCGGCCTGCTGGCGCGGGCCGATGATTTGATGTGGCTGCGCCTGGCGGAGCTGCAGGCGCTGGCGCGCGGTGAGCCGCACGACTGGCGCAGCCGGGTGCTGGCGCGCCGTGCGCTGTTTGAGCGAGAGAAGCGCCGGCGCCAGGTGCCGCGGGTGCTGCTCAGTGACGGCCGCGCCATCTTTGCCGGCCTGAACACGCCGGCCTCCGCCGCGGCCGGCGCCCTGCACGGCGACCCGGTCTCGCCGGGGGTGGCGGAGGGCGCCGTGCGCGTGGTGCTGGACCCGGCCGGCGCGGAGTTGGCGCCGGGTGAGATCCTGGTCTGCCCCGGCACCGATCCCTCCTGGACGCCGCTCTTTCTGGCGGCCGGCGGCCTGATCACGGAAGTCGGCGGATTGATGACGCATGGCTCGGTGGTGGCGCGCGAGTACGGCATCCCGGCCGTGGTGGGCGTGGACCGCGCCACGCAGCGCCTGCGGACCGGCCAGCGCCTCCGTGTGGATGGCGCCACGGGCGAAATCACCCCGCTGGCGTGAGCCCCGCGCTTAAATTTACTGGGTCAGCAGGAACGCCACGAGATCCGCCAATTGCTGGGCGCTCAGCCGCTGCCTAAAGTTCGCCGGCATTACGTTGGCGGGAAAACCCACCGCCACGCGGGCATCCGGCTCAACCAGCGCTTCGTAGAGATACAGCTCCGCCGAGTAATCACCCGAGGCTTGCGCCGCGCGCACCGCCACGCCGGCCAGGGACGGGCCGACAATCCGCGTCTCGGGGATCAGCGCATGACAGCCGCGGCAGCCGCCCTCGCCAGCGAAGACCGCCGCGCCCGCCTCGGCGTCGCCGGCCGGCAGCGCATCGAATTCAGCGGTGAGCGCGGTCAGATCGCCGGCGGGCGCGGTTTGATTTAACGCGGGGCTGCGCGCGGCGGACCGGGGCGGCGCGCCCCCCACAATGACCGTGGCCAGGCCGGCGAGGCTCAGGCAGAGCGCCACCGCTCCGCAGCTCAACGGCAACAGACAGCCGCCGCCTAGGATGAGCCACAGCCACCAACGATTAGACGCGCCCGGAACAGAAGCGGGGAGGGACATGGTGAACTCCAATGACTAAGCCGCCGGCCCGGAGATCAGGTCAGCTTAGGGATGTGCGCCCGGTTGTCAGTAGGGCGGGGTGGTTGTCTGTCTGTACGCAGGCTCGCGCGCTGGAGTTGCGCGCAGGCTCACAGTGGAAGCGCGGGCGCGGCCGCCGTGGGCAATAGCATTTTGATCGTGGGCGGTGTGTCGCTGGATGTGCTGCATCTGCCAGATGGGCGCACCGTGGAGGCTCCCGGCGGCGCGGGCCTGTACACCGCCTTGGGTGCGGCGCGCGCCGGCGCGCGGGTGACCTTGCTGGCGCCGCGCCCGGAACCCCTGCCGGCGCCCTTGCTGCCCGTTCTGCGGTACCTCACTTGGCGCGGGCCGGCCATCGCGCCGGCGCGGCTGATGCGGCTGGAGATCGCGCACCACGGCGGCGGCCGGGCGACCTTGCTCAACGCGGACTGGGGGGCGGTGGCCGAGATGCCGCCGGCCGCGCTGCCGCTGGCGTTGCGCGCCTGGTCCAGCGTTCACGTCGCCGCGCTGGGGGCGGCGGCGCGCCAACTGGAGTTTCTGACGGCGGCGCGGGCGCGCGGCGCGCGCGTGATCTCGGCCGGCACCTATGCCCGCGCGGTCTCCGGCGAGACGGAGACGGTGCGCGCGCTCTGGGCGCAGGCCGATCTTTTTTTCCTCAACGAGAATGAGGCCCAGGGGTTGTTTGGTTCGGCGGCGGCGGCCCGCGCCCGGCCGGGCGGGCGGCTCTTTATCACCTTGGGCGAGCGCGGGGTGCTGGTGGCGGAGGCCGCGCAGACGACGCTGGTCCCCGGCCAGCCGCAGCCGGAGGTGGACCCCACCGGCGCGGGCGATGTCTTTTGCGGCGCGGTGCTGGCCGGCCTGGCCCGCGGTCTGGAGGCGCTGGCCGCCGCCGCCGCCGCCATGCCGCTGGCCGCGCGCCAGGTGACGGCGGTGGGGCCGGCGGCGCTGTTGGCGCCGCACGGGGCGGAGCCGGATTAGCGCGCGCGGGTGACCGCGCCCGTCGCCACCTCCAGCGACCAGCGCCGGCCGGCGCTGTCCACCAGCCAGGCGTGTTCCTGGTCGGCCCAGCTCACTGCCCGAAACTGC
>JAGOBN010000578.1 GCA_017999235.1 Anaerolineales bacterium
GGGATCCCCTCCCGCAGTAAATTCATCCGGCTGCGCTCGGTGTAGGGCAGCAACACGTCGCTGGAATGATCGATGATGCGCCGGTTAACTTCCTCCGGCACACGGTCATCGTAACACCGGTTGCCGGCCTCCATGTGGTAGACCGGGACCGCCAGCCGCTTCGCGATGATGGCGCCCAAGCTGCTGTTGGTATCCCCCAGCACCAGGAATTTATCCGGCTTTTCGGCCACCACCAGGCGTTCGAGCTCGACCAGGATCCGGCCGATTTGTTCACCCAGACTGCCGCGCGCGCCTAAATAATGATCGGGCGCCCGCACCCCCAACTGGTCGAAGAAGATCTCGTTGAGGTTGACATCATAGTTTTGACCCGTATGCACGACGATATGCTCACTTGCCTCGTCCAAACACGGGATCAGGCGGCTGAGGCGGATGATCTCCGGCCGGGTGCCGAGGACGGTCAGAATCTTCATCGCAGCAATTCAGTCGGGGAGGCGTGGCTGCTAATGGCTACGTCTTCCACGCGCAGGCGGTGGTCCTGAAGCAGTTGAGCCAGCGCGGGCGCCTCGAGAACATTTTCTGCCGAGGAATATTCACCGTGCAGGGCCGAGACCAGCTTATGCCCGTCGCGCAGTTCGGGCAGGATCGGCGCGATGGCGTAAAACTGGCCGCGCGCGACGACGCGGGTGCTCTCCTCCTCCGATACTAGAATCTCATGGATTTTTTCGCCGGGCCGAATGCCGGTGACGATCGTTTTGATCGGCCGCTCACCGATAAGCGCCGCCGCGAGATCAATCACCCGGGCGGAAGGTACGCGCGGGATGTAGGTTTCGCCGCGCTTGGCCTGCATGACAGCGGCGAAGACCGTGTCCACCGCCTGATCCAGACTCAGCAGGAAGCGGGTCATTTCCGCCGTGGTGATGGTCACCGGTCCGCCGTTGAGAATCTGATCATGAAACAAGGGGATGACCGATCCCCGCGAGGCCAGCACGTTGCCGTACCGCACGCAGACCAGACGCGTATTGGCGCAGCGCAGGTTGCCTTGAATATAGATGCGTTCCTGCAGCGCCTTGGTCATCCCCATGACATTGACGGGTTTAACGGCTTTGTCCGTGGAGATCCCCACGACCGTTTCAATCGGCAGATTGTGTTCCTGAATGGCGCGCACGATGTTTTCGGCGCCCGTGATGTTGGTGAGCACGGCTTGGTATGGCGCATACTCACAGGCGGGCACCTGTTTTAGCGCAGCCGCGCTAAAGACGATATCCGCCTCCCGCAGCACGCCGACCACGCTGTGAAAGTCGCGCACATCTCCGATGCGGAACTCCAGCAGCTTCTCAAAATCCTGGTAGATAACGTCGTCGGTGGCCGCCCGGCGCTGGAGGTATTCCATCCGCATCGCGTTCTGCTTGGCTTCATCGCGCGAGAAGACGATGATCTTGCGCGGCATCCCCAGTTCCCCGCTCAACAATCGCCGAATCAGGACTTTCCCGAGAGAGCCGGTGCCGCCGGTCACCAGAACGCGTTTGTTGTCTAACATACGGTATTCTCCAGAGGGGCATACTACTGCGAGTCGGCCGCCAGCTCACTCAGCATTGTTTCCCAACTCGGGCTGACATAGCCGGCGGCGGCCTGAAATCGGGCCGCGTCTAGGCTGCGATCACAGACGACGTGGTCATCCGGCGTCAGTGTGACGGCGGTATTGAAGAGCCGGTGGACCTGGCGTAACAAATCGTATTTAGAAATCGCCGGGCCGGCGACATGATACAGGCCGTGCAAGTCCGGCTGCGGCAGAATGTACTGGGCGATGACCCGCGCTAACTCATGGGTGGTCAGGCCGGAATAGAGCGCGCGCCGATAGCCGGAGACGATCCCGGTTTGGTGTAAGAACCACTCAATCAAGCCGAAGCGCGTGCGGAGTTCCCGCCCGACGATTGATGTTCGCACGGTTAGCGTATGGGCTTCGGCCACCTCGCCGAGAAACTTGGTGCGGCCGTACAGGTCCTCGGCGTCCGAGATATCGGCTTCAGTGTATCGGCCGCGCCGGCCCGAAAAGACGCAATCCGTGCTGATATGAATCAAGCGCGCACCGCTCGCCTGGCACAACCGCGCCAACCGATGCGGCAGGCTGGCGTTGAGCGCAATGGCGAGCAACGGATCTTGGGCCAAGGGGGATTGCTTGATGAGGCCAACACAATTAATCACTATTTCCGGACGAACCTGGCCCAGCACCCGGAGAAGATCATCCGTGGCCAGAACGTCAACCCGCTCACAGGCCCGGTGACGAGGAAAAGCGAAGTGGGCCGGCAAGTCAGCGGCGCTGCCGCGCAGGGTCGCCCAGACATCATGTTTCTGGCTAAGAGCTAGCCAGAGCCGGTGTCCGAGCATGCCGGCGCCGCCCAAAATGAGAATGCGCATCGCTTCTCCTAAAGAGGTTCTCCGCGCGCAGTCAGATAAGTCTGCGAATCCTGCCGGCGGAATGATTCCTCAACTTAAAACCTCTATGAGCCGGCCAGTGCGCCATGAACACTGCCAAAGAACGGGGCTGAAGCGGGCCTGCCGACAAATATACCATTACCCAAGTTGTCAAAGTGGATCGGTCATCCGACGACCTCCCGCACCGCCGCGACCACGGCCGCCGCCTGCGCGTCGGTTAGCTCCGGATACAGCGGCAAAGACAGCACCTCTTGAGCCGCGCGCTCAGCTTCCGGGAAAGAGCCCGGCTCCCCCAGCCGGCCCCGATACGCCGGCTGCAGGTGGACCGGCACCGGGTAATGCACCAGGCTGCCCACCCCGCGCGCGCGCAGGCCGGCCTGCAGAGCGTCCCGTCGGGCCGACCGCACGACGTAGAGGTGATACACATGCTCGGCGCCCGGCCGCACCCTGGGCAAGCCCAGCGGCAAGCCGGCCAGGCCGGCGTCATACAGCGCCGCTAAGGCGCGGCGCCGGCCATTATCGGCCGCCAGATAACGCAGTTTCACCCGCAGTATGGCCGCCTGCAGTTCATCCAGCCGGGAATTGCCGCCCGGCACGGCGCTGATATAGCGCTCGCGCCAGCCGTACTCCCGCAGCAGCCGCACCCGCTCGGCGATCTCCGGCTGCTGGGTGGCCACCAGCCCGCCATCCCCCACGGCCCCCAGGTTCTTAGTGGGGTAGAAGCTGAAGGCGGCGGCCTCCCCCCAACTGCCGGCCGGCCGGCCGGCCAGCCGCGCGCCATGCGCCTGGGCGCAGTCCTCGATCACGGCCAGGCCCGCCGACCGCGCCAGGACGCCCAGCGCTTCCAAATCCGCCGGCTGGCCGTACAGATGGACGGGAATAATGGCGCGCGTGCGCGGGGTGATGGCGGCGGCGGCCCGCGCCGGGTCCAGGGTGTAGTAATCCGGCTCGATGTCGGCCAGCACCGGCGCGGCCCCGCACTGCTCAATGG
>JAGOBN010000579.1 GCA_017999235.1 Anaerolineales bacterium
GCCGGCCTCGCCGGCGCGGGCGGCCTCCATGGCGGCGTTGAGCGCCAGCAAGTTGGATTGGTCGGCGATGTCGTTGACGGACGCGATAATCTCGCTGATCTGCTGGGTTTGCTCGCTTAAGGCCAGAATGGTCTCGGCGATGTGGCGCACATGATCCTTCAGGCCAAGCATGCTGTCGGCGGTTTTCTCCACGGCCTGGAGACCGCGCACCGATTGTTCCAGGGAATTGCGCGACATATCCAGCACCAGCTGGGTGCGTTCGGTGGCCTGCTCGGCGGTGTAGCGGACTTCTTCCAGCGTAGCCGTGGTCTCGGCCACCGCCGCCGCCTGCTCGGCCACGGTGGCCGCCTGCTGCGCGGTGGCGGCCGAGATCTGGCTGGTGGACGCAGTGAGATTAGCGGAGGCCAGCCGCAGTTGATCCGTGATCGCCGTCAGGCCGGCCGTCATCTGGCCGAACGCCCGGGCCAGGTCGCCGATCTCGTCGCCGCGCTGGGCGATGCGGCTCCAGCGCGCGTCGCGCGTGGACTCTGCCAAGTGGCCCTGGGCGATGGCGCCGGCGGCGCGGCTGAGCACGCCCAGCGGCTCGGTGATGGAACGGCCCACCAGCAGCCCCAGGGCGATGGCGGTGATAATACTTAAGGTGGCCCCGGCCAGAATCCAACGGGCGGAAACCTGAAAGCGGCTTTCACTCTCAACGTGGTGGATTTCGGCCTGTTGGCTTTGGATTTGACGCAAGACGGCCAGGGCGGCGTCCATCTGCTCGCCGGCCTGGATCGTAGCGCTTGTGGCGGCGAGTTCCACATTAACCGCCACACTGTCCCGCGCCCGGCTGGCCGCCAGGATCTTCTCGACTCCCTGGTAATAAATGGCCCAGTTTTCCTCAAAGACCGCGAGCTGGGCTTGTTCTTCGGGCAGCCGGGCGCCGGCGCCATAAGCGCGCATCAGGGACTCGATATCCGCCGCGCTCTGTGAGATGGCCAGCTCCATCTCATCCTGCACGCCGGCGACGGCCAGAAAACGGTAGACATCCCCGCGCATCTTCCAGCGCCTGCTGATCACTTGTTCCAAGCTCTGCAGCGGCAGGGTGTGCTCGAGGTACAGATCGGAGACGCCGGCCTCCAAAGACTTCATTTCCAGATAGGCAAAAGCGGTGATGGCGGCCACCAGCACCGACACGATCAGCGCGTTGGCGACCAGCTTGGTATTGATTTTGAGGCGGTTGAGATAGCGCATTCCGGTCTCCTGGCTGGGAGGCGATTAAGGCTCATCAAAAACGATCAACTGCGGATCCCCCAACAGGCGTTCCAGGTCCACCACCATCAAAGCGTCGGCCGTCACCCCGCGCAGGTGTTCCAGCGCGCGCGCCGAGACCGTGGCGGGCGGCGGCTCCAGGCCGGCCACCGGCACGCTTACCACGTGCGGGACCGCATCCGTGAGCAGGGCCACTTCCAGCGCGCCTTCTCCCTCGGCGCCGCGCCCCCCGCGCACCACCAATAGATGTGCGGTCTCCGCCGGCCGGCGGGCCGGCCGGCCCCAGAACGCGGCCAGGTCGAGGATGGAATAAAGCCGGCCGCGCAGGTTGACTAACCCAACGACAAAGGCCGGCGCGCAGGGGATCCGGGCCCAACGGTGCGCGCGCAGCGGCTGGATCTCGCGCACGCCGATGGTCGGCACCCCCAGGTATTCGGCCCCCAGATGGAAGGCCGCCAGTTCCCCAACCGCCGTCGTCTCCACCACCGGCGCGGACACCCGCGCCAACGCCCGGGCGCGGTCCGCCAAGACTGCCTGGGCGCGGTCCGCGGCGGTCATCCACGGCCTCCAGCCGTCCGCAACTGCGCCACCAGAGCGCCGGCGGTCAAATCCTCGGCGCCGGGCAGGACACTGTCCGCCGGCAGCTCGGCGGCGAGGTGGGCGGCGCGCCGCCAGTGGCGCTCGGCCTCGGCCAGCCGGCCCAGGCGGCGCAAAAGCACCGCGAGTTGATAATGGCCTAGGGCAAAATCCGGGTCCAGGTACAGCACCTGCCGGTAGTGCTCACGCGCCGCCTCAAAATCGCCTTGCTCCTGCTGGATCAAGGCCAGCACATAGCGGGCCTCGCGCTGGAGCGGGTCGACTTCCAGAGCTTGCTCCGCCCGGACCCGCGCCTCCGCCAGCCGGCCCGCATCCGCTTCCAGGCGCGCCAGCAAACTGTTGATCAGGGGATGCGGCGGCGCCGCCTGCAGCACGCGGCGGGCCTCCGTCCGGCGGCGCGCGCGCAGCAGGCTGGCGGCGGCCGCGCAGACCTCGGCCGGCGAATGGGCCGGGGGCGCGGGAGGCGCCGGCGGAACGCGGGGGGCGGGGCGTTCTCCGGGCGCTTCCCAGCCCGCCGCCGGTCCGCGCCGCAGCGGCCCGTTTTCCGGAAAGTGGCGCGGGAGGGAGGCTGAGGCGGCGGGCGGCGCGGCTGGCCGGCGATAAACGCTGGTTCCCATTAACTGGACCGGCTCGAACCCCGGATACAACGCATCATTGGCCTCGCTGGGCGCCACCACCAGCCAACCACCCGGCGCCAGACACTGTAAAAAGCGCGCGGTCACGACGCGGATCAGGTCTTCCGGCAAATAGAGCATGACGTTGCGGCACAAAATCAGGTCGAGGCCGGCGGTGTCGTTGGTCGACGCGGGGTAGACCGCCTCCGCCAGGTTCAAATAACGGAACTTCACCGCCCGCCGGAGCTGCGGGTCCAGCTCAAACACCCCGTCCTGTTCGGCAAAAAAACGCTGACGCTGGGCCGGGGGCATCTGCCGGAAGGACCACGCGCGATAGCGGGCCGCCGCGGCCTGGGCGAGCGCCTGCCGGTTGATATCCGTGGCCAGCAGCCGCACCCGCCAGGCGTCACAGTCCGGCAATAGATCGCGCAGCATCATCGCCAGGGTATACGGTTCCTCGCCCGTCGCGCACCCCGCGCTCCAGAGGTTTAAGCTCCGCGCCGGCCGCCGGCGGGCGATCAGTTCCGGGAAAATCCGCTCGCGCAGCGCCGCCATCTGTTCCGGCTCGCGAAAGAAATAAGTCTCCCCCACGGTCAATTCCCGCAGCAAGCCATCCCACACGGGCGTATCCGTGGGGGTCTCAGCCAGGCTCAGCACATACGCGTTTAAGGGGGTCGCGCCGCGGGCGGCGGCCACGCCGGCCGCCAAAGCGGCGCGGCGGGAGGGGCCAAACCATAAGCCGGTGCGCGCGCGCACCAGCTCACTCAGGCGGCGGTAAACGGCGTCGGGGAGTTCGGCCGGCGGGGTGGCGTTCATCGGCCGGCTTTGAGCGGCTCGCCGGGCAGCAGTTGGGCGGGATCCAGGCTCAGCGCCAGGTCCGCGCCCACGTGCCAAGCCGCGCTGACCACCGAGGGCGCACCGTCCGTGGGCGGCGCGGGGTCCAGGCCCGCCGCAGGCGT
>JAGOBN010000581.1 GCA_017999235.1 Anaerolineales bacterium
CTATATCCAATACTTCCAGCGGGCGCGTTTGGAGTTGCATCCGGCCAACCCGCATCCGTACAAGATCCAACTGGGGCTGCTGGGCGACGAACTCGGCAAGCGCACCCCACCCCTCGCCATCAAAGATATCCCCGCCGCCGCCAACCCCAGCTGCCATTACTTTGCGGAGACCGGCCACTCCGCGTGTTACCAATTCCTGGATTATTGGAAAACGCAAGGCGGCCTGGACCAATTTGGCTATCCGATCAGCCAGCCCGGGCTGGAAAACGGCCTGATCGTCCAGTACTTCCAGCGGGCGCGCCTGGAATGGCATCCGGAACGCGCTGAGGCGCAGCGGGTGCAACTAGCCATGTTGGGCAAGATTTACTACGAGTTTGCCGGCCTGGATCCCTCCCGTCTCAAACCGGTCCCGGAGAAAGGCGATCCCGGGATTCGCGAGACGCCCCGGCCGCTGGAAGTTTTTGCCTATCCCAGCGTCAAAGACGCCATCGTGGCGCGCGGCGCCATGCAGACCGCCTACATCGTCGTGACGGATCAACTGCTCCAGCCGCTCAAAGGCGCGGCGGTGACGCTGGTCGTGCACTTCCCGTCTGGCGACCAGACCTTCACGATGCCGGCCACCGACGCCAAAGGCACCTCCACCTTTACGTTCCCGGCCGGCAAGTTCACGCCCGGCACCATCGTCTCGATGGAATACATCATCACCATCCACGGCCTCAGCAAGACCACGCGCTTCAGCTACTTGCTCTGGCACTACTAGAGGCCGGTCCGCCCCTCGCCCGCCTGCGCCCCAGGCGGGCTTTTTATTTTCCGCCCGCCGGTTGTGGCCTCCCCTTCGGCCAGTTATAATGCGGCCTCGGCAGCTCTTCCCCCCATTCTCTCTAGGGCCCCTGTGTGGCTCGAAAGGAATCCCCCATGACCGCTAAAACCAAGAACGTCTTCGGCGCCCGGGCGCGGCTCGGCGCCGACTATATCTATCGCCTGGATCGTCTGGCCCAGGCCGGCCTGGCGCCGGATCTGGCGCACCTGCCATTTTCCATCAAGGTGCTGCTGGAAGCCGTCCTGCGCAACTGCGACGGGTATTTAGTGACCGAAGAGGATGTGCGCCGGGTGGCCCGCTGGAACGCCGCGGCGCCGGCCGACAACGAACTACCGTTCCTGCCGGCCCGCGTGGTCATGCAGGATTTCACGGGCGTACCGTGCGTGGTGGACCTGGCCGCGATGCGCGACGCCGTGCAGCGTCTGGGCGGCAACCCCAAGCAGATTAACCCCTTGGTGCCGGTGGATCTGGTCATCGACCACTCGGTGCAGGTGGATTATTTTGGCAGCGAGCTGGCCCTGCTCCGCAACGCGCAGCTGGAGTTTGAGCGCAACGGCGAACGCTACGAATTCCTGCGCTGGGGCGCGCAAGCCTTCCAGAACCTGCGCGTCGTCCCGCCGGCCACCGGTATCGTCCATCAGGTGAACCTGGAATACCTGGCCCAGGGCATCCTCAGCCGGCCGGAAGAGGACGGCCGCGTGCTCTTCCCGGACACCCTAGTGGGGACCGACTCGCACACCACCATGATCAACGGCCTGGGCGTGCTGGGCTGGGGCGTGGGCGGCATCGAAGCCGAGGCCGTGATGCTCGGCCAGCCGCTCTATATGGTCACGCCGCAAGTCATCGGCCTCAAGCTGCACGGCCAGCTGCGCGACGGCGTCACCGCCACCGATCTGGTCCTGACCATCACCCAGCTGCTGCGCAAAAAGGGCGTGGTGGATAAGTTCGTGGAGTTCTATGGCCCCGGCCTGTCATCCATGAGTCTGCCGGACCGCGCCACCATCGCCAACATGGCGCCCGAATACGGCGCCACCTGCGGCTTCTTCCCGGTGGACGCGGAGAGCCTGCGGTATTTGCGCCGCACCGGCCGGGCCGCCTCCGCCGATCTCTTGGAAGTCTATGCCCAAGAACAAGGGCTGTTCCGCACGGACGCCACCCCTGATCCGATCTTCACGGATGCCCTAGAACTGGATTTGGCGGACGTCGAGCCCAGCCTGGCCGGCCCCAAGCGCCCGCAGGACCGCGTGGCACTGAAGGACCTTAAGGCCGTCTTTGAGAAATCCCTGACCGCGCCGGTGAAGGAGCGCGGCTTCGGGCTGGCCGCGGCCGACCTGGGCCGGAGCATGCCGGTGGCCGGCACCGGCGCCGCGCTCAGCCACGGTTCGGTCGTCATCGCCGCCATCACCTCCTGCACCAACACCAGCAACCCAAGCGTGATGCTGGGCGCCGGCCTGGTGGCCAAGAAGGCGGTGGAACGCGGCCTGCAGGTCAAGCCCTATGTCAAAACCAGCCTGGCCCCCGGCTCCAAAGTCGTCACCGAGTACCTGACCAAATCCGGCACCCTGCCGTACCTCGAGAAACTGGGCTTCAGCGTGGCCGCTTACGGCTGCACCACCTGCATCGGCAACAGCGGCCCGCTGCCCGAGGCGGTGGCCAAAGCCGTGCTGGACGGAAACCTGGTGGCCAGCGCCGTGATCTCCGGCAACCGTAATTTTGAAGGCCGGGTCCACCCGCACGTTAAGGCCAACTTCTTGGCCTCCCCGCCGCTGGTGGTGGCCTACGCCCTGGCCGGCACCACGGATATCGACCTGGCCACCGAACCGCTCGGCACCGGAAGCGACGGCCAGCCGGTTTATCTGCGGGACCTGTGGCCCAGCCAGCAGGAAGTGTCCGACACGGTGGCGGCCGCCATCGACCCGGAGATGTTCGCGCGCTCCTATGGCAATGTCTTTGACGGCAACCCGGATTGGAACGCCATCCCGGTCAGCGGCGGCGAGCTCTATCCCTGGAATGAAGCCTCCACCTACATCCAAAACCCGCCGTTCTTCACGGCCCTGACGCCGGAGCTCACGCCGCTGCAGGAGATCCGGGGCGCGCGCGTGCTGGGCTTGTTCGGGGACAGCATCACCACCGACCACATCTCGCCGGCCGGCAACATCGCCAAGGACTCGCCCGCCGGCCGCTATTTGATCGAGCACGGCGTGGCCGCCAAGGACTTCAATCAGTATGGCACCCGGCGCGGCAACGACCGCGTGATGACGCGCGGCACCTTCGCCAACATCCGCCTCAAGAACCTGCTCCTGGGCGGCGAAGAAGGCGGCAACACGCTGTACTTCTCCCAGCCGTACGTGGGCGCCACCGGCCCGCTGCACCCGGCGGCCGAGAAGCTCTCGATCTATGACGCCGCCCAGCGCTACCAAGCCGCCGGCGTGCCGCTGATTATCCTGGCCGGCAAAGAGTACGGCACCGGCTCCAGCCGGGACTGGGCGGCCAAGGGCACGCTGCTGCTGGGCGTTAAAGCCGTCATCGCCGAGAGCTTCGAGCGCATCCACCGCGCGAATCTCGTGGGCATGGGCGTCCTGCCGCTGGTGTT
>JAGOBN010000580.1 GCA_017999235.1 Anaerolineales bacterium
GCCCACGGTGCGGGCCACGTTCTGCTGTTCGGCCGGCAGCCGCGCGCTTTCGGCGGCGGCCGGGGCAGTCAGGGGCGGGGCGGTGCCGGCTTCGGCGCCGGCCTCGGTCAGCCAGGCCGGCCGGTCCGCCGGGTCGCCGGGCAGCAGCGACGAGGGCGGCACCACCAGCTCGGCGGCCGCGCCCGGATTGTTCAGAAAGTCGATAAACATCTCGGCGGCGGGGAAGCGCTCATTCGGGTCGCGCGCCATGCTCTTGAGGATGACGCGCTCCAGGCCCTCTGGCAGATCGGGGCGCAGCCGGCGCGGCGACGGCCGGGGGTCATGCGCCTGCTTGAGCATCACGGTCAGGGCCGAATCAGCTTCAAAGGGCAAATGGCCAGTGACCAGCTGATACAAGATCACGCCCAGCGCATAGAGATCGGCGCGCTGATCGACGGCGTGACCCAGGGCTTGTTCGGGGGCCATGTAGGCGGGCGTGCCGGTGGCCGCCCCGCTGGCGGTCTGGGTCTGGACGCCCACAATCTTGGAGACGCCAAAATCCATCAGGATCACGCGCCCGGTTTTATCCAGCATGACGTTGCCGGGTTTGACATCCCGGTGGATCACGCCCTGTTTGTGGGCGTAGCCCAGCGCCTGGGCGATCTCGCGCGCCACCCGCACAGCCTGGGGCAGGGGCAGGGTCTGCCCGCGCCGGCCGAGCTTATCGAGCAGCATCTTGAGCGAGTCCCCCTCGATGTACTCCATCACCATGTAGGGCAGGCCGTCTTCCACATCGTAATCAAACACCTGGACGATGTTGGGGTGCCGCAGGGCCGCCACGCTCTTGGCCTCGCGCTCGAAGCGCCGGAGAAAGTCCGTGTCGGCGTTCAAGTAAGGCAGGATCACCTTGAGCGCCACAGAGCGGTCCAGCGTGGTCTGGTACGCCTGATACACCTCCGCCATGCCGCCCCGGCCGAGGTGTTTGATGATCCGGTATTTGCCGATCGTCTTGCCGGTCAGGTCGGCGAGGTGGTCCATGCGGCGGCTCCTGGCGGCGCCCGCTCAAGGGCGGGGCTGCAGTAGGTGGTACGTGAAGCCGTTGAGGGCGATATCAGCCGCCGGCTGGTAATGCGCGCCCAGCGCGGCGAGCACGGGCGGCGGATAAAACTGGGCGCGCAGGATCACCAGCCCAAACGCCCGCTGCTCAATCTGGCGGATCTCCTCCGCCGGGTCAAACAGGCCGGCCTGGTACATCACCAACTGTACGAAGGGGTTGGTGACGATGGGCTTGCCGGCCGCGAACAGGAAGCCGGCCTCCTCGGAAAAGACCGGGCCGGGCGCGGCCTGCGCCCAGGCGACAATTTTATACCCAGCCTCGATATCGGCGCGGGTCGGCCGAGGACCAAGCTGGGTGTAGCCCTGCGAGTCGTAGTAGCCGCGGCCGGAATTGTCGCTCACCCCCAGCAGCCGCGCGAGCGGCCCATACACCGGGCCGTCCGTGTAGACGTGCAGCGTCAGGCGGGTCTGCACCAGGCTGAGGGCCGGCAGCGCCAGCACCACCGCTAGGCCGGCCCAGGCCGGCGTCAGGCGGCCCCGCTCCGCCGCGTTCCAGAGCCGCGCCGCGCCCAGGCCCGCGCACACACAGGCGGCGGCGGTGGCCGTGACAAAGTAAGACTCGCCGGCCCCGAACTTGCCGGAGAGCAGGCCGTTGGCGGCGGCCGCCCCAAACCACACCGTGTAGGCGGAGGGCCGGCGGGCGGACAACTCGGACACCCCATACGCCAGCGCCGCCCCGATCACCACCGCATGCAGCTCAAACCACTCGCGGAAGAACGCCAGCGTCTGGGCGGGGTCATAGGCATTGATATTGGCGCGGATGATGCTGATGTACCACCAGCCGTCCGTCTGCCAGTTGAGCCACGCGAACAGGCCGCCGGCCGCCAGCGCCAGCGCCAGCCCGGCCAGCACCGCCTGGCGCGGCCCGCGCAGGAACAGGTAGCCCAGCCCCGCGATCACGGTGGCGATCGCCAGCGGCTTGGTATAGCCGGCGGCCAATAGAAAAAACAGCCCCCAAAACAGGCGGGGATCTAACCGCGCGGCCCGCGCCGGGGATCCGGGCGCGGCGGCGGCGGCGCGGGTTTGAGAGGGCCACTCGAAGCCCGCCAGGGTGACGATGGCCAGCGTCTCAAACAGCACCATGCTCATGTGCTGGCGGAAGAGCGGCCCGATGGCAAAGGTGTAGTTGGAGGCCAGGAAGGTCAGGCCGGCCAGCGCCCCGATCACGCCCCGCCCGGTCTCGCGGCGGATCGCCCAGGCCAGCGCGCCGGCGGCCACGAGCGACGCCGCAAAGCCCACCAACCGCCCGGTCCACAACTGCGGCCCAAAGAGCCACACCAGCGGCACCGTCAGCAGATGGAAGACCGGCGGATAGATGGACGTATAAAACGGGAAGACCTGGCTGTCCTGATACGGCCAGCGGCCCTGGGCGTGCAGGACCGTGTCGTACAGCTCGAAGCCTTCGCCTTGATCGTAATCAAACGGGAAGCGCAGCAAGGCGCCGGTGTAATGGACGTAGACCAGGAATTGGGCGCAGAGGGCCAGCGCCGCCAACCCGCTTAACCCCAGCGCCAGCCAGCGCGCCCAGCGGGGCAGGCTGTTCCAGCCCGCCCGCCAATCACTCTCCCCGGCCGTCAACGGCGCATGCAATTCCAAGGCAACAGGCACGCGGCGATTATAGCATCCGCCTCCGCGGCGCCGCCGCAACCGCGCGCTGCCGGCGGCGTAGAAAGCCACAGGAGAAAGAGAGGAGATGCCGACCATGACGCCATTAGCGCCGGGCGAACGCGGGTGGGCCGCGGCCGCCCACCTCAGCCTGCTGTTGACGGCCGGCCTGGGCTGGGCGGCCGGCGGCTGGGGCGCCACGCTGGCCTTGCTGGCGCCGCTGGCCCTGGGTCTGTATTTTCGCGCGCGCGCGCCGCGGGTGGCTTTCCACGCCTTGCAGGCCGCGGTCTTTCAGGCGGGGGGCGCCTGTCTGTACGTGGTGGCGGCGCTCCTGACCGTGGCCGGCCTGGGCGCGTTCTGGCTGGTGAGCCTGGTGCTGAGCTTGACGCCCGCCGGCGTGCTGCTGTGGCCGGCCGCCATCGGCCTGAGCGTGGCGGCGGCGGCCAGCCTGGCGGGAGCGCCGCTGGCCGGCCTGGGCTGGGCGCTGCACGGCGCCTGGCGCGCCTATCACGGTCAGCCGTTCGCGTACCCGCTGGCCGGCGTCTGGGCAGCCCGCGCCCTGGGGCTGGAGGCACCGGCCTAAAATAAAACGGGCCGGCGGGGAATATCCGCCGGCCCGTGTTCAACCGCTCACCGCGCTATTTTTGCACCAGCGGCAGGAAGCGCCCCACCAGCACGGCAAAAAACACACCGGCCAGCAGCAGGACGGTATA
>JAGOBN010000582.1 GCA_017999235.1 Anaerolineales bacterium
GGCGAGTTCAGCCGGCTGGCTGGGCCTTGCTGGGTACGCGCTGCTGCAAGCCGGCCTGGTTCTGATCGTTGTGATCGCCGCGCCCCCGCTTCTTTACCCGTCCCTCCGCGAAGCCTCGGGTGAGACCGTGACTGTATTCGCGCTTGGAATTGCCCTCACCCTCGGTTTGCTGCTGACCGGGATCGCGACCATCCAGGCCGGAGTCTATCCGCGCTGGTCGGGGGTGCTGCTGCTGGCCGCGACCGCCGGCTTCTTCTTTGTTTTCTTTGTCGCGGAGTTCCTGCCGCCCCTCGCCGGACAGGCCGGGAGCGCAACCTTTGGTCTGCTGCTGGCGCTGGCCTTGGTCTGGATTGGCTATTCCACCTTGACCGGCCCGGCATTCTGATCAGTGTTTGGTTGGGCAGTCGGATGACGCCAGCCGTGACAGGAGTGTTTAGTCCATGACCCATGTTGCCCAAACCTTACCATCTGATCCCCTGATCCGCGCGGCTGGCGGCTTTGCCATCGTCAGCGGCATCGTTTCCGCCCTCGGGATCGTGTTCCTGATCACAATGTTCGCGCTATTCGCGACGCCGCTTAAATCGTTGGGCCTGGCGTTTGGAATGCTCAACGACATCTGCGTGGCGCTTCAACACCTGCTGACCATCCCGATTGCGCTGGCGCTGTACCGGATTCTGCGGCCGCACAACCCGCCGCTGATGCGCATCGCGACCAGCGTGGGCTTGACGGCGATGGTCGTGGTTATCACGCTGCAATTGGCACTCATCCTTGGGGTGCTGACCTTCGAGCAACAGGTGGGATGGGTCTCGCTGGCTATGCTCGGGGGAGTGGGTTTGTGGTTGGTGATGACCGGTCTGGTAGCGCGGTCAACTGGCCGGCTGCCGAACAGTTTGCTGATGAGCAGTTTGGCCGTGCCTTACCTCGGCTACCCGGTGTGGGCTTTCTGGCTGGGGCGCCGCCTGCTCAACTGGTGAGGCTTGCGGCGCGCCGGCCGGCCCGGTTGCGCCATTCCCACCGCGTGTTCCCAAAAAGCCAGGCGTTGTTCTCGAGCGCCTGGGAAACCGCCCGCCGGATAGTGGCGTCAATCGCGCCCAGCTCGGCCGCGACGATTGACCCACCCGCGGCCAGGACCTATTCCAGGAGCTACCCATGTTCGACAGTGTCGGGATTCTCATTCTCGTCGGGCTGAGCCTCTGGTTTGGTTTTCTGACCTGGCGCGCCTGGCGCATCCGGCTCCGGCTGTTGAGATGGGCAGGCCTGATCAGCGCCGGCTTGCTGACCTTGATCCCGGTGGCTCTGCTGGGGTTGGCGCTGAGGGGCTTCTATTGGCTGAATGAGCGGCACACCAACCCGGTGACAAGCCTGCGCGTGGCCGGCACCCCGGCGCAGATCGCGCGCGGTGAGCAGTTGGCGCACGCCTGCGTCAGTTGCCATGCGCCCGGGGACCAACTCCCGCTCTCGGGCGTGAATTTCGCCGCCAAGTTTGACCTGCCACCGTTGGGCACACTCTACGCGCCGAACCTGACGCCTGGCGGCGATATTGATAATTGGACGGATAGTGAACTGATCCGCGCCATCCGCGAAGGCATTCACAAGAATGGCCGTTCGCTCCTCGTCATGCCGGCGGCAAATTACCGCCATCTGAGCGACGAGGATGCACAGGCGTTGGTCGCCTACCTGCGTTCCCAGCCGGCTACGGGCGGCCCAACCCCCGCCAACCAATTGAATCTGCTCGGCGCGCTGTTCCTCAACCTGGCCGAGTATTTGAGCGCCCAGCCCCCGGTGGGGAGCGTGCCCGGCCCGAGGCCGGGCTCACTGGAAGAGGGCCAATACATGGTGAGGATCCTCAACTGCCACGAATGCCACGGCGACCGGCTGCAAGGCAAAGTGGACGATGGCCTGCCCGGCCCGACGCCCGGCCCCAACCTCACCCAAATTGTGCCGCAATGGACCGAAGAGCAGTTCCTGCACTTCTTCAACACCGGCGAACTGCCCGGCGGCGGGAGGGTGCCGATCCTGACCTTGCCGAGTGGGTTTTCGCAGCCGCGGATGCCCTGGCCATCAGTCCGGGCCGCCACTACCGATGATGAACTCAAGGCCATTTATGCTTACCTGATAAGCCTGCCGTTCGTGGAAGGGCCAGCTCGGTAAAAAGCAGTTGTGGAGAAATCACAATGACTGTTCCAGCTCTGATCCGAGTGGCCGCCGTCCTTCACTGGATCATCGCCGTTGGTCTGGGGGTGTTCTGTGTCCCGGCTATTCGGAATCTCTTAATGGGGCGCGACATCCCCACCATCATGGGCTTTCCCGCTTATGGACGAGGGCCCTTTGAGCGCGTCGGCTTACCGACAACCATCCCGCTGTTGGCCGCTTTTCTGCTGGTATGTATTCTCGAGGCCGGCGCGGGTGTCCTGCTCTGGGTGGGTTACAAGTCCGGCGCAATTCTGGCGCTCGGGCTCTTGCCGGCCGGCGCCATCTTCTGGTGGGGCTTTGCCTTGCCCATCCCGCCGATCTTCGCCTTGATTTGGACGGTGCTGATTATCCTAAACTGGTCGACCTTCCAGTGACTCACTTGTCCGTCACGATGGGGCCGGGCTGATAGCCGCCGCCTCGTATTTTTCGGGAGGATGATCGATGCCGGCCAAACGCTTGTTCGCTCTAGGCTCTCAAAGTGTGGCCCGCGCCGAGCGCGGCGCCGCCGGCCAGTGGGCGGTGGAGCGGGTGCTGACGGGACAAGATGTGCGCTGCCTGGAAGTGGACCCGCTGGACCCCCAAGTGGTCTACGCCGGCACGCAGGGCCAGGGTGTGTTCCGCTCGGCGGATGGCGGGCGGAGCTGGCGGCCGGCCGGCCTTCCGGGCGTGATCGTCAAAGCGCTGGCCGCCAGCCCGCATGAACCAGGGGTGATCTACGCCGGGACCAAGAGCCCGCCGCTGATTTACCGCACACACGATGGCGGCCTCCACTGGGAAGAGCTGCGCGGCTTCCGGAGCGTGCGCGGGCGGTGGTGGTGGGTGTCGCCGGCCGAGCCGCCTTTCACCGCCTATGTGCTCGCCCTGGCGCTCTCGCCGGGCGATCCCAATGTCGTCCTGGCCGGGGTCGAGCTGGGGGCCGTGGTGCGCAGCGCCGACGGCGGCCGGACCTGGAGCCATCACCGAAAGGGCGCGGGCCGGGATTGCCACCAACTCTTCTTCCATCCCCGCCAGAGCGCATGGGCTTACCAGGCGCACGGGGGCGGGCCGGCCGTGAGCCAAGATGCGGGCCTGACCTGGACGCAGCCCCGGCCGGGCCTGGACCGGCGCTACTGCATCAACGTGGCCGCCGATGTGGAGCGGCCAGATCGCTGGTATGCGGTGGTGGCGCCCGTCCTCAAAGCCCACAGCGCGGACTCGCAGGC
>JAGOBN010000583.1 GCA_017999235.1 Anaerolineales bacterium
ACTAACGGGATCTGCGTCGCCAGGCCGCCGCGCTGCGCGGTGTATTGCTTCTCAGTCCCATCCCCAAAGCGCTCGAGCATCACCACGCCCTCCGGGATAAATTCCGAGACCACGTCAATGGCCGCCGAGAGATATCCGCCGGGGTTGCCGCGCAGGTCCAGGATCAGGCCGGCGGGCTTTTGCGCCAGCAGGGCCTCCAGTTGCCGTTTAAGCTCCTGGCCGGTCTTCTCGCCAAAGCTGTTAATCCGCACATAGCCGATCTGCGCGTCTAACAGCCGGCTCTCGACAGACGGGATGGTGATTTTGGCGCGCGTGATGGTGAAGGTCAGCGGCTGGCTCTCCGGCGCCCGCAGGATTTCGATGGTGACGGTGCTGCCGGCCGGCCCGCGCACCTTGGTGACGACGGTGGTGATATCCTGGTTTTGGATGTCCTCGCCGTTGATGGTGATGATCAGGTCGTTGGGCAGCACGCCCACCTGCTCGGCCGGCGAGCCCGGCATGGGGGAGACAATCCGGGTGTACCCGGAGGCGGTGTCAGTCTCCACGGTGGCGCCGATGCCCTCCAGTTCGCCGTCCAGGTGGGTCATGGAGATCTGCAGTTCGGCCGGCGTCATATAGCCGGTGTGGGGGTCACCCAGCGCCTCGAGCATGCCGCGGATGGCGCCGCGCATCAGGACTTGGTTATCCACCGGCTGATCCACGTACTCGGCGTGGACGATATCCCACGCCTGCCAGAACGGCTGGAAAGTCGCGGCCAGATCGGCGGGCGTGCCGGCCTCGGCTGACCGGGCGCTGGGGCCCAGCCCCAGCAGACTCAGCAGATTGGTGGACGCGGTGGCGTGGCCGGCGACAAAACCCATGCCGAACATGCCCACCCCGGTGACGCCCACCAGGACGAGAACAGCCAAAAGACGGGTGGTTCGACTCATGCGAAGCTCCTTGTTTTCCGGACCTACCGCTAATTCTAGCGCCGCGACAAAAGGTAAAGATGAGCCTTGCGTGAGGAGCCGGCGCGGCAGGGTTATCTTATGCCAGGTTGATGGGGCCGCCCCGATTCTGGCCCGCTTTTGTAACCTTAATCGGCCGGCCGCATCTAAACGCTGACACCAAAAACTGGTTTAGCGGCTGGTCGAGGAGGCACGGATGAATATTCTGGAAAAGCTGTTTGGTCCGCCGGTGCCGGCGGTTTCGCCGGCCGAAGCCCAGGCCAAGCTGAAGACGCGGCCGGCGCCCTATCTGCTCGACGTGCGCCAGCCGGAGGAATACCGGGACGCCCATATCGCCGGCGCGGCTCTGATCCCGCTGAATGAGCTGGGTCAGCGGCTGGCCGAGCTGCCCAAAGAGCGCGAAATTCTGTGTGTCTGCCGGTCCGGCAACCGCAGCCATGCCGCCGCCCAGCAATTGCTGCGGGCCGGCTACCAGGCTGTGGATCTGCGCGGCGGCATGCTGGCTTGGCAATCCGCGCGGCTGCCGGTGAAGACGGGAATGGCGCGGTGACGCTGGCGCTGGACCTGGCGCTGGGGTTCGGCATCGGCCTGTCCTTGGGGTTGTTGGGCGGGGGCGGCTCGATCCTGACGGTGCCGGCGCTGGTTTATCTGGTGGGTCAGACGCCGCAGGCGGCGGTGTCCACGTCCCTGGCGATTGTGGGCGCCAACAGCCTGCTGGGCGCTTCTTTTCATCGGGCGCAAGGCACGTTAAACTGGCGGGTGGCCCTGCTGTTCGGCGGCGCCGGCATGCTGGCGGCCTATCTGGCGGCCGGTCTGGCGCGGCTGTTTTCGCCGGCGGCGCTGTTGACGGCCTTCGCGCTGCTGATGTTAGTGATCGCGGGCTTTATGGCCGCCCCCCGGGCCCTGGCGCCGGCCGCCGGCGCCCCTAAACTGGGGGTGGCGGTATTGAGCGGCGTGGGGGTTGGTCTGCTGACCGGCCTGTTGGGCGTCGGGGGCGGGTTTCTGATTGTGCCGGCGCTGGTGATGCTGGTGGGTCTGCCCATGGCGCAGGCGGTGGGGACCTCGCTGGTGATCATCGCCATGAACAGCCTGGCCGGCTTGCTGGGCCATTGGGGCAGCCCGCTCGATCTGACGGTGACGGGCGTTTTTGTGGCGGCCGGCCTGGGCGGCACGGCGCTGGGCGCGCGGCTGGCGAACCGCTGGCCGGCCGATCAGTTGCGGCGCGCCTTCGCGCTTCTGGTGGTTGGGCTGGCGGTCTTCTTGCTCGCCGATAACTTTCCAAAACTGTTGACGAATTAGGATCGCGGCTATGTACCTGGAACAATTTTTTGTGGATGGCCTGGGGTGCGCGTCTTACCTGGTCGGGTGCGAGGGCGCCGGCGTGGCGGCGGTGGTGGACCCGGACCGCGATGTCCGCAAGTATCTGGCGGCCGCCGCCGCCCACAACTTGAAGATCACGCACATTATAGAAACGCATCTGCATGCCGACCACGTCTCCGGCAATACCGAACTGGCGGCGCGCACCGGGGCCGAGATCTACGTTCACGCGCTGTCCGGGGCGGAGTTCCCGCACCGGGCGGTGCAGGCCGGCGACTCGCTCAGCGTGGGCAACGTGCGTTTGGAAGTGCGCCACACCCCCGGCCATACCCCGGAAAGCATCACGCTCTTGGTGGTGGATCAGACGCGCGCGCCCCAGCCCTGGATGGCCCTGACCGGCGACACACTGTTTGTGGGCGACGCCGGCCGGCCGGATCTGGTGGGCGCGGAAGCGGCGCGCGGCCTGGCCGCCCAGCTGCACGCCAGCCTGTTCGACCAGCTCCTAACGCTCGACGACGGCCTGCTGATCTACCCCGGCCACGGCGCCGGCTCGCTGTGCGGCAAGTCCATCGGCGCGGTGCGCAGCACCACCCTGGGCTTTGAGCGCCGGCACAACCCGGCCCTGGCGCCGCGCGGCGTGGATGACTTTGTTGATTTCGCCACCCGCGATCTGCCCGAGCAGCCCGGCAACCACACGCGCATCAAGGCGCTCAACCGCCGCGGCCCGCGGCCGCTCGGCGACGTTGAGCCGCGGCCGCTCTCGATCCCGGCCGCCCTCCCGCATTTCCAGCGCGGGGCCGCGCTGTTGGATACGCGGCCCAAAGCCGACTACGTGCAATGCCATATTCCCGGCGCGGTCCAGCTGGAGGCCGACGATCAGCTCAGCAGCCGGATCGGCTTTGTGCTGCCTTCCGACGCGCCCGTGATCCTGCTGCTGCGCGACCCCGCCGACTATGCTGACGTGGTTTACCGTCTGGGGCGGGTGGGGTTCGACCACGTTGTCGGCTATCTAGCCGAGAGCCTGGAGACCTGGCAGGCCATGGGCCTGCCGATCGCGGCCGGCGACGTGAAGGATATCGACGCGCCGGAGCTGAAGACACTGCTGGATGCGCCGGCGGCGGAGCG
>JAGOBN010000038.1 GCA_017999235.1 Anaerolineales bacterium
CCGTCTACACCCTGGCGCCGTTTGACACCGTGTTAACCACCGAGCTGCCGCGCCTGCCGTACGGCGCCAGCCTCCTGATCATCACTGCGCTGTTGAATGACAGCCTGCGCGCCGCGCTGCTGGCGGTGCGCGCCCACGGTCATCCGCTGACCGTCATCAAGCTCGGCCCGCCGCCGGAAGCTGAAGCCGGCCTGCCGGCCGACGTGCTGCTCTACCATCTGCCCGAGGCGGGAGGCCCGGATGCGGCACTGGAACTGGATTGACCACCTGCTGCTGCCCGGCGCGCTGACCGTGTTGAGCGCGCTGGCGGCCGGCCTGTGGGTGCGCTGGGTGATGCTGGCCGGCGATCCTCAAGCCCTGGCGCCGGCGCCGACGCTGCCTGTGATCTTTGGACTGGTGCTGCTGGGCGCGCTCACGCCGCGGCTGGCATTGTGGGTCACCGCCTCGGAGACTACGGCGCGCTGGCTGGTGCTGGGTCTGGGCCTGGCGGAGATGGCGGCCGTGACGGCCGGGTGGTACGGCGCGCACTTTCCGGCCGGCTTCTGGCAGGGGGTCCTGGCCTGGGGCATGGGCCTCTCGCGCGAGTTTGTGTGGCTGTTCGCGGCGCCGTTCCTGTGGTGGCAGGGTCTGACGATCTCGGGCCGGGATGTCTCGCCGGAACGTTTGGAAGGGCTGTTCTGGTGGGGGGCGCTGGCGGTGGCCCTGGCGCTGGCGGCCAATGCCGGCTTCCCGGTGCTGCCGGCGGCGGAACTGTTTGGCGCGACCCTGCTGTTCTTTATTACGGGCCTGCTGGCGCTGGCCTTGGCCGGCGCCGAGTACAGCCGGCGCATCGGGGCCGCGCACCGCCGGGGGCTGGCCTTGAACCGGCAGTGGCTGGGCGCGGTGGCCGGCGCGATTGCGGCCATGGTGCTGCTCGGCCTCGGGGCGGCGGAACTGGCGGCGCCCGGGTTCGGGCCGCTTGCGGCCCTGCTGGCTGTGGTGGCGGACCCGCTGGTGCGGCTGCTGGCGCTGCTCATCGCCGCCCTCGCCGGGCCGGTGTTTGATTTCCTGAGTCTGGTGCAGCGCCGCGGCCCGGCTCTGCCGTTCACGCCGACGCCCTCGGCCGGCACCCCGCTGCCCGGCGCCAGCCTGGGCGATGAGACGCTCTCGCCGGCCGTGCTGAACACGGTCACCGTCGCCGACCTGCTGATCCTCGTGTGCGGGCTGGCGCTGGCGGTCTGGTGGGTGGTGCGCCGGTGGCGCGTGCCCGCGCCCATGGATGAGACCGAAGTGCGCGAGAATATCTTCTCCACGCATTTGCTGCTGGATCAATTGCGCGCCTGGGCGGCCCGTTTTCGGCCTCCGCCGGCGCCGGCCGCGCCCTTCCTGGCCCTGGACGCGGAAGCCGGCGCCCGGCTCCGCGTGCGCCGGGCGTATCAGACCGTGCTGGCGGCCCTGCAAGCGGCCGGCCGGCCGCGCGCGCCGGCGCAGACTCCCGCCGCGTATGCCGGCCAGTTGGCGGACCAAGAACCGGAACAGCGCCTGAACTGGCTGACGTTGGCCGGCGCATATGAAGCGGCGCGCTATGCCGCGGAGGCCCCCAGCGAGCCTCAAGCCAGGCAGGCGGAGCAGGCCGCGGCAGCTCTGTTACAGGCGCTGCGCCGCGAGGCGGCGGCGGCCGAGCCCCAGTGACGCTTAGCCAACGCTTATCCGCGCCGCGCTAGGAGCACCCCGCCAGTTCGGTTAAAATTGTGCCATGCCGATCACACTCGCGGCTTTAGGGGATGGGCTGACAACCTTCACCACCATCTTCCTGGGCATTTTCATCGAAGCGGCGCCGTTCCTCATGCTGGGGACTCTGGCTTCCGGCTTGGTGGAGGTGTTCTTCAACCAGGGCGATTTCAGCCGGCTCGTGCCGCGCAATCCGTTTGTGGCGGCGGCCCTGGGCGGGGTGCTGGGCCTGGCCTTTCCGGTGTGCGAGTGCGGGGTGGTGCCGCTGACGCGCCGGCTGGTGCGGAAAGGCCTGCCACTCTCGGCCGGCGTCGCCTTTCTGCTGGCGGCGCCGGTGGTCAACCCCATCGTCATCGCCAGCACCTGGGCCGCCTTTGGGCTGGGGCCGATGCTTTATGCGCGGGTGGGTTTGAGCCTGCTGATTGCCGTGGCCACCGGCGTGCTCTTCGCCTTCCAGCGCCGGCCGGAACAGCTGTTATTGGCTGCCAGTCTGCCGAGGATCGCGGGCGCCAGCCAGCCCGCTCCGCCGGCCGCTCCGCCGCCGGCTCAGCGCCTTTGGCAGGTGCTCGGCATCGCGGTGGACGAATTTTTTGAGATGGGCCGCTATGTGGTGATCGGCGGCCTGCTGGCGGCCGGCCTGCAAACGCTTGTGCCGCAGTCCGCGCTGCTGGCGGTGAGCGCCGGCCCCGTGGTGTCGGTGCTGGTGCTGATCGCCCTGGCGGTGCTGCTGTCCATCTGCTCCACCGTGGATGCGTTTATCGCCCTGGCTTTTGTGGGGACGTTCACCACCGGCTCGGTGCTGGCCTTTTTGGTATACGGCCCGATGGTGGACATCAAGAGCACGCTGATGTTCCTGGGCGTCTTCAAGCGGCGCACCGTGGCTTACTTGGTGCTGCTGCCCTTGCTCATGACCCTGCTCGCCAGCGTCTTTATCAACCTCAACCTCGCCTGGTAATCCTCCAATCCCTCCATCACATCCATGTCCTCCCGCCCCTACCCCCTCCTCCAAACCCTGCTCATGGCCGGTCTCGGCCTCTTTCTGGCTGAAAAAATCTGGTCGGGCGCGATCTTCTTCTACATCAACGAGCGCTTCCTGCCGCTGATCGTCTTTGGCGCGGCGGCGGCCCTGGCGCTGGCGGCTGGCGCGGCCTGGCGCTGGCGGCGGCCCGCCGCCGAACACGTTCACGCGCCGGGGGAGGCTGGGCACGTTCACGCGCCGGCGCGGCTGCCGGTGTGGACGGTGGCCCTGGTGGCTTTGCCCTTGCTCTTGGGGGTGCTGGTGCCGGCCCGGCCGTTGGGGGCCAGCGCCCTCGCGCGCCAGGGTCTGAACACGGCCGGGAGCAGTGTGCCGGCCGGCGGCGCCGGCGCGGCCGTGCGGCTGGATCTGGCGCCGCAGGACCGGACGATTTTGGATTGGGCGCGGGCCTTCAACTACGCCGAGACGCCGGCCCAATTCGACGGCCAGCCCGCGGATGTGGTCGGCTTTGTGTATCACAACCCGGTCTTGCCGGCGGGGCAGTTCATGGTCAGCCGCTTCATTGTCACCTGCTGCGCGGCGGATGCCAGCGGCGTGGCCCTGCTGGTGGCCTGGCCGGAGGCCGCGGCGCTGGCTGAAAACGCCTGGGTGCGGGTGCGCGGCCCCGTGCGCGCGGCTGAACTGAACGGCCAGCCGATCCCTTTGATCCTGGCCGAAACAGTGGAGCCGACTGACCAGCCTGAACATCCGTATATGTATCCGTGATGAAGCTCGACCGTTTTGATTACTTCGTCTGGTCCGTGATGGGCGCGCTGGTCTTGGCGATCGCCGGTGTGGTGGCGGCCGGAGACCAGGTGGGCGCGCGCGTGACGCGCACCTTTCCCGCCGCCGGCGGCGAGGTGGGCGCGGGCGGGCGGATAGGCGTTGAGTTCGCTCAATTGATGGAAGCGCAGTCGGCCGAAGCGCGCTTGACGCTTGAGCCGGCGGCGGCCGGCCACATGGTGTGGGAAGGCCAGCATCTCTGGTTCCAACCCGCGCAAGCGCTCCAGCCCGGCGTCACCTACACGGCGCGCCTGGCGGCCGGCGCCGTCAGCCGGACCGGCCGCGCCACCCGGCAGACCCTCACCTGGCAGTTCCGGGTGCGCGCCCCCGGAATTGTTTTTCTCGCCTCTATCGCCGGCCCGCGTGAAATCTGGCGGGTGCCGGCGGCGGGCGGCGCGCCCGAACAGTTGACCCGCACCGACGGCCAAGTCTATGACTTCGCCGTCGCCCCCGATGGCGAGCGCTTGGTCTACAGCCTGGTCAACGCCCAAAATGGGACGGACCTGTGGCTGATGGATCGGGCCGGGCAAGCGGCGCAGGTGCTGGTGGTGTGCGGCCGCGATATTTGCACGGCGCCGGCGTGGGCGCCGGCCGGACAGCAGGTGGCTTACAGCCGCGAGCCGGCCGGCCTCGCGCCCGGCGCCCCCAACGGCCCGCCGCGGGTGTGGCTCGTGGACCTCGCCAGCGGCCAGACCGCGCCGCTGTACGCCGACACGCAAGTCCTGGGCTATGGGCCGGTCTGGTCACCGGATGGCCGGCGGCTGGCTTTTTTTGATGGCAGTGAGAGCGCTATCCGGCTGTTTGACCTGACAACCCGGGAAGACTGGCTGGTGCCGACCCTGATGGGGACCGTCGGCGGGTGGTCGCCGGACGGCCGGCAGATGCTGTTAACGGATATGAATTTGGAGACCGGCCAGCCGTATGTCACGCTGCTGCTGGCTGATTTTGAGAGTCGGGCCGTCAAGCCTGTTCTGGAGCCGGAGGCCGAGTGGGCGGATTACGGCGGGCCGGCCTGGTCGCCGGACGGGCAATGGGTGGCTTTAACTTTGCGCGCCGCCGACAGCGGCCCCGCCAAACAGCTCTGGCTGCTGCGGCCGGATGGCAGTGAGGGGCGCGCCGTCACCGGCGACCCTCGCTACACCTATGGCAGCTACCAATGGGATCCGTGGGGCGCCCGCCTGGTCTTCCAGCGGTTTGAACTCAACGTTCCCTATGCCACCCCGGAGCTGGTGGTGTGGACCGCGGCGGACGACACCCTGACAGTCGTAGCCGCGGACGGGGCGATGCCGGATTGGCTGCCGTGATTCAAAAAGCCGCCGGCGCTGAGACGCCCGCGGCTTGGTGGAGCCTGCTGGAAGGCCGCGCGTTTAGACGCGCGCGGTGACGGTGAAGCGCGCGTCCCCGGCCGCCAGCGGTTGGAGCTGGGCGATGCGCCGCTGCAGGTAGGGCGAGAAGTAGCCGGCGTAACGCGCCTGCAGGTCGGGCCGCATCCAATCCGCGCCGGTGATCCGCCCGCGGCACTGCGGCGACCCGCACTGGCACTCGAACTCATCGTAAGCCGAGCTGTCGCTCATGGCGTAGTCGAAGCACACCTCTTCGCCGGGTTCGATCTCGCGCATGGCCACGATGACGATCTGCCCCTGCATCCCGGCGTTCGGTTCGCAGGAGTGGTTGATGTAATCCGCGTCGTCGTCGACGATGACGGACGCCAGATACAGGCCCTCTTCCACCTGGACGCTGTGCTGCTGATTGACCAGCGGCAGGCGGTGAAGCTCCTCGAGCGTGACGATGGCGCCGCCCCAGACCATCAGCCGCTCGCCGGCGTCCACGGCCGCATGGGCAAAAACACCCATGCCGCCTTTCTCCGGATGCGGGGCCGCGTGCAGTTTGGGGTTCAGCCAGGCATATTTGTCAAACATTTTTTGTATCCTTTCCGGCAAAAAGATTTACCGCCCAGTCCGGGCATGTTCAGACCCAGATAGGCGGCAAAGCCCAAAGCGCGGTGTTTGACGTCCGGCGCTGGCGCAAAGGTTACAACAATCGGCCTGAATTGCAAGACCGCGCCGGCCGGCGCCAGATATTTTAAGGTTGCCGGCGGGCGCCGGCGGCCGGGGGGCCTGGGCTATAATCGCCCGCAACGGCGGACTTATGCAGCTGGTGGACAACGTTTATCAAGTGCCCGGCGTGATCGCCAACGTCTATGTCGTGACCGACCCGGACGGCGTGACGCTGGTGGACACGGGCCTGCCCTACAATCACGGGCGCATCGTGGCGTATCTGGCGCGGCTGGGCCAGCCGGCGGCGGCCGTGCGCCGTATCCTGGTGACGCACGCGGACCGCGATCACATGGGCAGCGTCAAAGCGCTGCAAGCGCTCACCGGCGCGCGGGTCTATGCCAGCGCCCTGGAAGGCGCGGCGATGGCGCGCGGCCAGGAGACCCGCCGGCTGAATGTCCCGCCCGGGCTGCGCCTGGCGTTTTGGGTGTTGCGCCGCTTTGTGTTTGCGGCGGCGCCGCCGGCCGCGGCGGATGAAAGCCTGACCGACGGCCAGGTGCTGCCGGTGCTGGGCGGCCTGCAGGTGCTGGCCACCCCCGGCCACACGCCCGGCCATGTCTCGTTCTACGCGCCGGCGGCGGGGGTGCTGTTTGCGGGGGATTCGTTGCGCGTGTTGGGCGGGCGGCTGCGTGTCTCCAGCGGCCCGAATACCGCGGACGCGGCGGCGGCGGCGGCTTCGGCCAGCCGGCAGTTGGCCCTCCGGCCGCATCTGATCTGCGCCGGCCATGGCGCCGCGCTGTTGCTGGGATAGGGCGGGCGCCGCCCGCCGAGGAGCTGGCCATGAAACAAAACCGCACCGTGCTGGAAGCCAAACGCTTGGAAGTCTTCACCTGCACTTTGGAGTGTCCCTTGCGCGAGGCCGCCGAGCGCATGACCCGCCGCGAGATCAGCGCGCTGGTAGTGGTGGACGCGCACGGCGATCTGCAGGGCATCATCACCCGCATGGATCTGCTCCGCGCGCACCTGACGCATGACGACTGGGAGCGCCGGCCGGTAGCCGCGCACATGACGCGCGAGGTGGTCACCGTCGAACCCGACACCCTGCTCAAAGATGTGGCCGAGCAGCTCGTGGGACATCACATCCACCGCGTGGTGGTGATCCAGCCGGAAGACGGCCGGCGCCGGCCGGTGGCCGTGGTCTCCGGCTCCGATCTGGTCTACCACATGCTCAAAGAAGTGTGATGGAGCTGTCCGCCAACATCAACTTGCTCGGCCGCTTGCTGGGGGAAGTGATCGCCGAGCAGGAGTCGCCGGCGGTGTACGCGCTGGTGGAACGCGTGCGCGCCCACGCCAAGGCGCGGCGCGGCGGGACGGCCGGCGCGGCGGCGGCCTTGCGCGCCGCCATCCAGACCTTGTCCGCCGCCGACGGCCGCAGTATTGCCTCCGCCTTCACGCTGTATTTTGATCTGGTCAACCTGGCCGAAGAGGCCAACCGGGTGCGCGCCCTGCGCCAGCGCGAGCGCGAGCTGGGCGCGGCCCCGCCGCCCGAATCGGTGGCCGAGGCGGTGGGCGCGCTGCGCGCCCGCGGCTGGCGGCCGGAGCAGATGGCGGCGCTGCTGGCGGACCTGCGGGTGGAATTGGTGCTGACCGCGCATCCCACCGAGGCCAAACGCCGTACGATCCTCTCCAAGTTAAGCCGGATTTCCGCCGGCCTGCGCAGCCTGGACAGCGCCGAGCTGCTGCCGCGCGAGCGCGACGCGCGGCTGACTGAGCTGCGCGGTGAGATCACGGCGCTCTGGCTTACGGATCGCGCCCGCACCGCGCGGCCGGCCGTCACCGATGAGGTCCGCACCGGCCTGTTTTACGTGGATGAAGTTTTTTGGGCCGCGCTGCCGCGCGTATATGCCGATCTCGAAGCCGCGCTGGCCAAACACTACCCCGGCCTGCGTCCGCCGCCGCAGTGGCTGACCCTGGCCTCCTGGATCGGCGGGGACCGGGATGGCAACCCCAACGTCACCGCCGCCGTCACCGCCGAGACCCTGCGCTTGCATCGCGGTTTGGCCGTCGAGCGCCATCGCCGCGCCCTGCATGATTTGGCCCGCCGCCTGAGCGTGAGCGCCGGCCGCGTGCCGCCGCCGCCCGAACTGCAGGCCTGGCTGGCCTCGCGCCGGCCGCTCCCCAAACACGTCCAATATTTGGAGAACCGCTATGCCGCCGAGCCGTACCGGCTGGCCGTGGCTTTGCTGGCCGCCGACCTGGAGCAGGCGTCGCAAGACGATGTGACGGCGCGCTTGCTGGGGTCCGAGCCGCACGCCGACCGCGCCCGCGTTCGCGATCTGGCCGAGCCGCTGGCGCAATTGGCGGCCGCGGTGCCGGCGCGTTTGGCGGCCAGCGTCCTGGCGCCGGCGCGCCGGCAGCTGGAGGTCTTTGGCCTGCATGCCGCCCGGCTGGATGTGCGCGAGGAATCCACCCGCCTGGCCGGCGCCCTGGGGGAGCTGCTGCGGGCGCTCGACCTCAGCCTGACGTTTACCCACGACGCCGAACCGGCCCGGCGCGCCACCCTGGAACGCTTGTTGGCCGAGCCGCGGCCGGCGGCCCTGGCCCCCAACCCCGGCGTCACGGCGGAGACCGCCGAGACCTGGGCGCTCTTCCGCCTGCTGGCCCGCACGGCCGCGGTCTACGGCCGGGAATTACTGGGCGCCTTCGTCATCTCCATGACGCGCGGCGCCGCCGATGTGCTGACGGTGCTGCTGCTGGCGCGCTGGGCGGGCTGCGCCGCCGGCCTGCCGATTGTGCCGTTGTTTGAGACGGTGGATGACCTGGAAGCCGCGCCGCGCATCCTGACCGAGCTGTTCGCGCTGGAGCCGTATCGCGCCCATCTGGCCGCCGGCGGCGACGAGCAGATGGTGATGATCGGTTACTCCGACAGCAACAAGGACGGCGGCTATCTGGCCGCCAATTGGGCGCTCTACCAGGCGCAAGCTGCCGTGGCCCAGGTGTGCCGCGCGCATGGCGTCAAGCTGACGCTCTTTCATGGGCGCGGCGGCACGGTGGCGCGCGGCGGCGGGCCGGCCAACCGCGCCATCCGCGCCCAGCCGCCCGGCACGGTGGAAGGCCGCTTCCGGGTGACCGAGCAGGGCGAGGTGCTGGCCTCGCGTTACGCCGATCCGGAGCTGGCCCACCGCCATTTGGAGCAGATCATCAGCGCGGTGCTTCTAGCCAGCGCGCCGCGGGAAACCGCGCCGGGTCAGGTCCCGGACGCCTGGCGCGCGGCGATGGATGACATGTCGGCGGTGGCGCGGCGCGAGTATCGCTCGCTGGTGTATGAGACGCCGGGTTTCATGGAGTTCTGGCGCCACGCCACGCCCATCGACGAGATCAGCCGCCTGCGGATTGGCTCCCGCCCCACGGCCCGCCGCGGCGGTGCGCTCCAAGTCGCCAATATCCGCGCTATTCCGTGGGTCTTCTCGTGGATGCAGAGCCGCTTTAACCTGCCGAGCTGGTACGGGCTGGGTCTGGCGCTCGCGCAGAGTCCGGCTGACGCCGGCCTGCGCCAGGCCATGTACGCGGGCTGGCCGTTCTTCCGGGCGCTGCTGGATAACGCCGAGATGTCGCTGCTAAAGGCGGACCTGGAGATCGCGGCGCTGTACGCGGACCTGGTGCCGGATCAGGCTCTGGCCCGCGCCGTCTTCGCGCGGGTGCGCGCCGAGTTTGAGCGCACGCGGGTGGCGGTCTTGGCCGTCACCGGCCACGCCAGCCTGATGGACGCGGACCCGGTGATCCAGCGCTCCATCCAGCTCCGCAACCCATACGTGGATCCGCTCAACTATCTCCAGGTGGAGATGCTGCGGCGGCTGCGCGCGCTCTCCGACCCAGACAGTGAGGCGGCCGAGCCGCTGCGCGAGGTGATCACGCTCACCATCAACGGCATCGCCGCCGGCCTGCGGAACACCGGCTAAGGCAGGACGGGCGCGGCGCGCTGCTTGGCCTCCGCCCGCTCGTCACAACTCCAGCGCGCCGTGGGCGGCGTCCCGGCGGAGGCCGCCAGCTTGACGCTGATGTATTCAGCCGGCACTCCAAACGCCGGCCGGTGCACGTACCCCAGCCGGAAGTAAGCGCCGCCGCCCTCGTAACACCAGGTTTCATCCCGATAGATCACGGGTTCATAGAGCCGCCAGCTGTACCAGACGGGCAGGTCGGTCAGCGCGGCGGGATAACGGCCGGCCGCGCTGTGATACGTTTCGATGGCCTGCGCCAGCACGGCGGCTCGGGCGCTGGTGAGCGCCAGCGGGCGCTCGGGCGGCCAGCCGCCAGAGACCATTTGGTAGGCCGCCACCGGCGCCGCAGCCAGGAACAGCAGCGCGCTTAACTTGCGCCAGCCCGGCAAGGCCCAGGCCAGCAGCGCGCCGGCCGCCACCGCGGCGGGGAAGATCGCCATCGTCACGATCCCAATGGCCATCAGCCCATCCGTCGCCCAGTCCCAAATCAACTGTTGCGCGGCGAAGAGATCCACCACGGCCAGGATGACGCCGGCCCCCAGCAGCAGCGCGGCGCGCGCCGGCCAGGCGCGCGGCGGCTCCACCGCCAGGCCGGCATAGACCAGCCGGCCGGCCTGCACCACGGCCAGGACCGGCCACAGCCAGTAGGCGCTCAACTGCAGGACGGTTGACAGCCCCGGCGCTTGCGCGGCCAGGCTGACCTCGGGCACCATCAGCCACAGCAGCGGGCCGCCCAACATGGCCCCGAGCAGGCCGGCCCAGGCCAGAACCCGCCACCGGCCGCGCGCCCCGGGAGCCTGCCAGGCGAGGCCGGCCAAACCGCCCGTGCTGATGATCAGCACTGCGACGGGGCCTTGATCAATCAGCCACAGCCCCGCCAGCAACGCCCCGATCACCAGAACGCCTATCCATGGGCCGGCGGTGTTCCAGCGGAGCGGGTGTTCCGCCGCTGTGCCATAGACCACCAGCGCGGCCAGCAGGCTGGCGGCCGCCGGCGCCCCCGCCAAAGTGAAATCGGCGGCGGGCCAGGCCAGGAGGGCCAACCCGGTCACGCCAAGCAGGCCGGCCAGGCTGATGAACAAGAAGCGCAGCCACAGGTCCGGCTTTTGAAAACGTCCCCCGATCCAAACCAGCGCGGCGGCCAAACCGCTAAGTATGAGCAGCATGTTCATGGTGTCGGTGCCTTTCCAATACTACTAACGTAACGATAAACCGGCGGGCGCGTCAAGCCGGCCGAAGGTCATCCCGGCTTGCACAAAAGGCGCGGCGCTATTTTTGTAAACAGCCGGCCCAGGCCGGTGGGTATAATCGCTTGATCAAATCGACGGGGCTCTAGGTGAACATGACACAGGCAACTTATTCCGCCGGCCGGCCGGCGCTGCTGGCGCTGGCCGATGGCACGCTCTGGCCGGGGGAGGCGTTTGGCGCGGTGGGTGAACGCGCGGGCGAGGTGGTCTTCAACACCAGCCTGACCGGATACCAGGAAGTGCTGACCGATCCTTCCTACCAGGGTCAGCTTGTGGTGATGACCCAGCCCCACATCGGCAACTACGGCGCGGCCGCCGAGGATGATGAATCCGAACGGCCGTGGCTGGCCGGCTTGGTGGTGCGTGCGGCCAGCCCGCTGGCCAGCAATTGGCGCGCCGGCCAGACGCTGGAGGCGTATTTGCGCGAGCGCGGCGTGGCGGCCATGACCGGGGTGGATACGCGGGCGCTGGTCCGCCACATCCGCACGGCGGGGGCGCAGAATGCCGCGCTCTCCAGCCTGCGCCCCGATCCGGATTACGTCCTGGCCCTGGCGCACTCGGCGCCGGATATGAACGGCCTGGATCTGGTCCAGGCGGTGACATGCGCGGCCGCCTACCCGGGGCGGCCGGCGGCCGGCGGCTTTGAGGCGCCGGCCGCGAGCGCGGAGCGCTTTCATGTGGTCGCCTATGATTTTGGGATCAAGTGGAACATCCTGCGGCTGCTGGCCGCCCACGGCTGCCGCGTCACCGTGGTGCCGGCGCAGACCAGCGCCGCCGACGTGCTCGCCCGGCACCCGGACGGCGTCTTCCTCTCCAACGGCCCCGGCGATCCCGCCGCGGTGACGTATGCGATCGCGGCGGTGCGCGAGCTGCTGGGCCGCGTGCCGATCTTCGGCATCTGCCTGGGCCACCAGATCCTGGGGCTGGCGCTGGGGGCGCGGACCTACAAGCTCAAGTTCGGCCATCGCGGCGGCAACCAGCCGGTGCAGAATCTGGCGACCGGCCGGGTGGAGATCTCCAGCCACAACCACGGCTTTGCCGTGGACGCGGCCAGCCTGCCGGCCGGCGCCGCCGTCACCCACCGCAATCTTAACGATCAGTGCGTGGAGGGGCTGCGGGCGCCGGCCCTGCGGGCCTTCAGTGTCCAGTATCACCCGGAGGCCGCCCCCGGCCCGCACGATGCGCGCTATCTGTTCCAGGAATTTGTGGCCTTGATGGAGGCCGGCGGATGAAGGCGCGGCCGGCCCAGCCGGCGGAGGCCGCCGCCATCGCCGCCATCTACAACGCCGGGATCGCCGGCCGCACCGCCACCTTCGAGACCCGGCCGCGCTCGGCGGACGAGATCGGCGCGTGGTTCGACGGCGCGCACCCGATCGTGGTGGTGGAGCAGGCGGGCGCCGTGATCGCCTTCGCCTCCACGTCCACCTACCGGCCGCGCGAGTGTTACGCCGGCGTCGCTGAGTTCTCGGTGTATGTGGCGCCGGCCGCGCGCGGGCAGGGGGCCGGCCGGCTGGCCCTGCAAGCCCTGCTGAGCGCCGCCGAACAAGCCGGCTTCTGGAAGCTGGTCTCGCGCGTCTTCCTGGAGAACACCGCCAGCCGCGCCCTCCTGCGCGGCCTGGGCTTCCGCGAAGTCGGGGTCTATGAAAAGCACGGAAAATTGGACGGCGTCTGGCGCGATGTGGTGATCGTGGAGCGGTTGCTGTTCTAGAGCCTGTTAGGCACTTATTGTCGTGAGAATGCTATGCTCGGGGCATGCCAACCCGAAAACCATACCCGAGCGATGTCAGCGATGACGAATGGGCGTTTGTGGCGCCTTACCTGACCTTGATG
>JAGOBN010000584.1 GCA_017999235.1 Anaerolineales bacterium
CCTGTTGCTGGGACGCTTTGTTCAGGTAATGGCGCATTTACTGTAATTCCGTAACAGGCTCTAGCGGGGTCCGCGCGCCCGCTTTACCCGGCGCGCCGAACGGCCATGGCCGGCGTTTCGCGGCGCCGGCCACGCCCTAAGGCGCGGTCCGCGCCACCTGCCGGGCCAGCGCCTCGGCCTGCTGCGCTTCCGGGGGATGAACGGTGTCTTTCAGGCAGTGCCAGTTCACGCGCCGGGCGGCGGTGTGGGCCAGCACCGCCTGCCACAGCTCGCGATGCTTGACGGGCTCGCCGGTTTTGGTGCGCCAGCCCTGGCCGGCCCAGGCACGCGCCCACTGCTCGGCGCCGCGCGCCGCGTAATCCGACGGGGTGTAGACGTGCACGGCGGCCGGCGCTTCCGCGGCGTCCAAGCCTTTAACCAGCGCCAGCACATGCAGACGATTGGCGGAGGTGGCCGCTTCATAACCACTGAGCGCGCGCGTCCCGGCCGCGCTCCGCACCACCACCGCCCACGCGCCCGGCCCTGTCGGCCCCAAACAAGACACCCCGGTAAAAACATGAACCGCCTGTGGGTCATCCAGTGGCAAGGCCGCGCGCGGGATCTGGCTCACCGCCAGCCGGTCCACCTCTTCATTAAGCGGGTCGCCGGCATGGCCCTTGACCCACTGCCACTCAATCTGATGGCGCTGCAAAGCGGCGTCCAGCGCTTCCCAAAGATCGCGGTTGGCCACCGACCGTTTATCGGACGTCACCCAGCCGCGCGCCTTCCAGCGCGCCAGATGCTCGGTGACGCCCTTCTGCACATACGTCGAATCCGTGTGCAGCCGCACCTGGCACGGCCGTTTGAGCGCCGTCAGCGCGGCAATGACGGCCTCTAATTCCATCCGATTGTTGGTGGTATCCGGAGCGCGGCCGGTGAGGGTCTTCCGGTGCTCGCCGGCGATGAGGATCGCGGCCCAGCCGCCCGGCCCGGGGTTGGGATCGCACGCGCCGTCGGTGTAAACGGTGACCGCCTCCATCCGGTCACCCCTGCGCGCGGCCGGAACGCCGGCGGCGCGGCTTGGCCGGCGCTTGGGCCGCCAGGCCGGCCAGCCACTCCACCGCGCCGGGGACGCGCCGCCAGATGCTCAGGTAGCGCGCGGCGTAGTGCTGGGCTTCGCTGTCATCGCCCACCCCCATGCGCGCCGGCAGCTGGCTGGGCAGGCGCTGCCGGCCGGCCAGATAGGCCGGCACTTGCGCGTTGGCGGCCAGCGCGCTGCGCGCATGCCGCTGGGCGGCCGGGCCGGCGCCGCCGCGCTTGAACTCCAGCAGCGCGCGCGTGTACTGCCACTCCGCCAGGCCGTCATCGTACTGGCTCAACAGCGCGCGCGCGCCGTCATCGTCGCCATTTTCCAGCAGCAGGTTCAGCAGGGCATAGCGCGCGCCCTGGTTATCGCCGGGGTTGAGGCGCAGCAGTTCCCGATAGTGGCCCACGGCCTCGGCGCGCCGGTCCACCAGCCAGAGGGTGTTGGCCAGGCCGATCCGCGCGCGCATATACGGCCGCGTCTCCAACAGGCCCCAGAAGCGGCCGGCGTTCTCCTGGAAATACGCCGGCCCGAGGGCGCGCTCGCCGGCCGCCACGCCCTGCTCGTACAGCGTCAGCGCCCGTTCGGCCGTATCGGCCTCGTCCTCGGCCAACAGCACGTAGGCATCGGCGCAATCGGCGGACAGCGCCAGCGCTTCGTGCGCCAGCGCCAGCCGGCGGGCCGGGTGCTCGGTTTCCCAGGCCTGATACATGAGCTGCTGCGCCTGACGCAGCCGCGGGTCCGCCGATCCGCCCGCCACGCCCAAAGCCGCCCCCAGCTCCGCCAGCGTCCCCTCCATACGCCGGCGCTCGCGCCCGGCCGGGTCCGGCTCATCGGCGTCCCACTCGGGCGTCACCATCGACCGCTGCCGCAGATCCACATGGCCGGCCGGATACGTGAGGCGCACCGGCACCGGGCCGGCTTGGGTGGGCACGGTCAGGGTCAGGTCGAACGGCGCGTAATCGCCCCGCCCATCCGCCTGCAAACGCGCGCGCGCGCCGCGCGCAATGGCCACCAGCGCGGCCTCCAGCCAGCGCAAATCGTCCGGCCCCGGACGCTGCAGGCCAATTTCCGGCCGCACGCGGACGGGCAGCGGATAGGCCTGCTCGGCGGCCACGCGCCAGCCATGGGCTTCGAAAGCCTCCAGATCGGCGAACGGCACGGCCGGGGCCGGCTCAAACCACAGCGCCAGATTGCCGCGCGGACCGATCAGATCACGCAGATCACCGCCGCCCAGCAGCACCTTCTCAAAGTCGCTGAAGCGCTCGTAGACGGCCAGCCCGTACTGCAGGCCGCCGTTCCCCATCACCGACACGATGCGGGCCGGCTCGCTCTCGGCCGGGACGCGCACCGCCAGCGCCTGCGCGTCCGCCAGCGCCACCCAGGGCGCGGCCTGATAGAACTCGGCCGCCGCCGCGAACACACCGCCGGCCAACGCCGGCGTCACGCCCGGTGTCGCCAGCAGGCCGGGGAGCTCCGGCTGGCCGCCGCGCAGGTGCGTTTCCAGTTCGCGCACCGCCGCCTCCAGTTCGGGCAAAGGCCGCACCCCGCCGGCCACCTCTACGCGCGCCAGGGCCGGCGCCAAGGCCTCGGCCAGGGCCGGATCGGCGAAGATGAGTTCGGCCGGCCGGCGCGGCTTCCCGGCCCCGCGGCCCGGCTCCAGCATGGCGCCGGCCAGCAGTTCTTCGGCGGCTTCGGTTTCCGGCGCTTGCGGATACAGCTCCGAGGCCATCAACCGGTCATGGGTCAGGTCGAGGACCAGCGTCACCCAAGGGCGGTAGGCCGGCGCGCCCTCGGGTGTAATCCACAGCCGCAGCTGAGCCGTTAGGCATCCCCACGTTTCGCGGGATGACGGCAGCTCCGAGGGCCGGGAGGGGCGGCGGCGAGCGGCGGGCATAGGCATATCCTTGAGTTGGGTAACCGGCATTTTAGCATCGCGCCGCGCCGGCGGGGGAAGGGCCTTTGCGACTCACAGACACCGCCCGCGACTCGGCGGCCCAGGATCTCCGCGGCCCAATGGATGGACGTTTGGGGACGCGAGCGCGGGGGGTCAGGCGCCGGACTTGGCGCCCTGACCGGCGGGCTTGAAGTAGCGCTCGGGGTGCTTGTCAAAAGCGCGCTTGCAGGCCGGCGCGCAGAAATAGATGACCTGGCCCTGATACACCGAACTGTATTTGGCCGTGTCCGGGTCCACCTCCATATCACAGACCGGGTCGATCACGCGGGTCTGGGCGCAGCGCGTCTGCACCAGCCGGAACAGGCCCACCAGGCTGAGCACATAAACGGCCATCATCAGGGCCGCCGTCACCCAGGCTGCCAGC
>JAGOBN010000585.1 GCA_017999235.1 Anaerolineales bacterium
CAGCTTGCGGCTGAACAGCGTGGTGTTGCCCATGCGCAGCTCCTGGCGCATGTCCACGATGTCCACGGGCGGCAGCTCAATGGTCAGCGCGGCCGCCGCGCCGCCGAGCGCGTGATAGCGCGGGGTTACCTGGAACTGCGCGGCCTGCGCCTGCACGTGCTGGGCGTGGCCCATGATCCGCAGCGGCAGTTCGAGCAGCTGGTAATCGCCGCGCCGCGCGCGAAAAAACGTGACCACATCTGGCGTGGCCGAGCCGAGCAGACAGACCGCGCCCAGCTGTTGGGCGTATTGGGCGGCGGCCTCGCGGGCGTGGTAAGGCACGCTCTGCGGCGGGTCTTGCTTGTAGGCTTCGTCGTGCTCCTCATCCAGCACAATCAGACCGATCTCGGGCAGAGGCGCGAAGAGCGCGCTGCGCGCGCCGATGACCACATCCACCAGACCGAGCCGCGCGCGCCGCCAGGTATCGTAGCGCTCGCCCTCGCCCAGTTCGCTGTGCCAGACCGCCACCCGGCCGGGGAAGCGGGCTGAGAAGCGGCGCACGGTCTGCGGCGTCAGCGCGATCTCCGGCACCAGCACCAAGGCGCGCCGGCCGCGTTCCAGCACGGCCTCCAGCGCGCGCAGGTAGATTTCGGTCTTGCCGGAGCCGGTGACGCCGTGCAGGAGGAAGGTGGCCGGCCCGGCCCCGGCCTCGTCGGTCAGCCGCGCGCGCACGGCTTCCCACACGCGCTCCTGGTCGGCGGCCAGCGCCGGCGCGGTATCCGGCGCGAACGTCTGGCCGGCCAGCGGGTCGCGCCAGACCTCGGCCTCGCCCAGGTCTACCCAGCCGCGCTCGGCCAGCTCCTTCAGGTCTTCCAGGGTGGTCTGGGAGGCCGCGTAAACCCAGGCCACTTCCACCGGTTTGCCCTCGCGCGCCAGGAAGTCCAGCGCGGCCAGCAGACGGGCCTGTTTGGGCGCCGAGCGCGAGAGCGCCGGCCGTTCGGCCGCCGCGCGCCGGCCCGCGGCCGTCAGGCGCGCGGTGCGGACTTGTTTGGCCCGTACCGAGGGCGGCTCCAGCCGGCTGCGCCGGCTCAGCACGCCGCGCCGCACCAGGGCCTCGGCCGCCGGCCGCCACTTGAGCTTGGGCAAGGCCCGGTCAATCTGCCGGCCGCGCAGCGGGCCGCGTTCGGTTAAGAGCGTGAGCAGCGCCTGCTGGGCGGGGTTGGCGGCCGCCGGTTTGGTGTCTGGTTCTTCTTCATCGGTTTCAGCGAGCGCGAACACGGCCTCGGCTTGCTTGGCCAGGCCGGGCGGCAGCATCAGCGTCAGGGCGTCGATCAGGGGGACGAGGTAGGTGTGGGCGATCCAGTAGGCCAGATCCAGCTGGGCGCGGGTCAACACCGGCTCGGGGTCGAGCAAGGCCATGAGCGGCTTGAGCCGCTCATCGTCCACGGGCGCGTCGTCGGGCAGGGCCACAATAATGCCCTGCGCGTCCCGGCCCGCGAACGGCACGAGCACCAGACAGCCGGCCGCCACCTGCGGCTCCAGGTCGCGCGGCACCGCGTAATGAAAGGTGTTGGTCAGGCTGGCGACGTTGACGGCGACTTCCGCGTACATACGCCGAAGTATAGCGTGGAACCCCGGCCGGCCGGGCGGCGCTACAGCGCGGTTACGGTGACTTCGACGGCCAGGGTCTCGTGGGCGTTGCCGGTGAAGACGCCGCGCGTGGGCGGCACATCGGCGTAATCGCGGCCGACGGCGACGCGGACATAGTGGTCGGTCTGCTCGCCGTTGTGGGTCGGGTCGAGCGAGAGCCAGCCCTGGCCGGGAAGGTAGACATCCACCCAGGCGTGCGAGGCCGCGTCCCGGCCGTGGTTGTAGAGATAGCCGCTGACGTAGCGGGCCGGCAGGCCCAGGCTGCGGTACACGGCCAGCAGGATGTGGGCGAAGTCCTGGCACACCCCTTGCCCCAGCGCCAGCGCCTCGTCGGCGGTGGTGGTGACGTCGGTGGCGCCTTTGGTGTAGGCCAGCCGGCCGTAGAGCGCGTGCAGACACGCCCAGACGGTGGCGGGCGCGTCGCCGGGGACGGCGTGCGCGGCCGCGAAGCGCGCCAGCGGCTCGGTCAGCGGCACGTACTCGGTGGCCATGCGGTAATCGAACTCATCGAGCGGCGAGAGCGCCAATGGCTCCAGCGGCAGCCGGTCCACGGTGAGCACTTCGCTGACGGCCGACACCCGGACGGTCTGGTGCGGCTGGATGAAGTCGAAGTGGCGCACGTCGTTGCCGAAGCGGTCGGTGTATTGCAGGACCTCGTCGCGCGGCTCGGTGGCCAGGCTGAAGCCCAGACAGCGCTGGCCGCCGGCGTCCAGCGGGCGCAGACGCATCTCGGTGTACGCCTCGCTGATGAGGTGATCGTAGGTGAAGGTGGTGGTGTGCGCGATACGCAGATGCATGCTGGGACGCTGGCGGGCTATTGCTGCTGCTGTTGCTGCTGATGGCGGGGGCGCTCGTCCGGGACGATGACGCTGGTGTTGAAGAATGTGCGCGTGATGCTATCACCGGCGGCGTTGAAGCGCAACAGCAGCCCGTCCAGAAATTGATCCAGGGGGCTGCCCAGCACGTCCGGCAGGGCTAGATACTCCAGATCCGCGCTCAACCGGCCCAGCAGCCGGCGGGGGTGGTCGGGCCGCAGCGCGGCTCCGGGATCGCCCAGCGATTCCAGCGCCTGCAGGCAGCGGTTGACGCAGAACAGCACGGCGCGCGGGAATTCCCGGCTCAGCAGCAAGTATTCAATCACCCGGTCCGGCTGCAGGGCCGAGCCGGGGGAGCGCCGGAACGGCTCAAAAGCGCTGCACGAGCGCAGCAGCGCAATCAGCTGCAAAGCCGTCTCGCCGGAGTTGTCGGCCAGCCGGTAGACATCGCGGTACTTGGCGTCCAGAATGCGGATGGTCTTGTCGCCGCGCTCCAGGTGCGTACCCAGCCGCATGAATTCGTACGGCTCGTTGTGGGTCATGGTGGCCAGCGTCACGCCTTGGAACATCTGGGAGCCGTTGCGGATCTGCTGGAAGAACTCGTGCGGATTGCGCAGGACGGCCGCGCGGTCCAGCTCGCGCACGTAGAAATACAGGCGGTTGAGGTGCTCCCACATCTCGCTGCTGATCTGTTCACGCACGCCGCGGGCGTTCTCGCGCGCGCGGGTGATGCAGGCGGTGACGGCGTTGGGGTTCAGCGGATGCCAGGCCAGGAATTCGATGACGGCCTGCGGGCTGGCCGGGCCGTAGAGCTCGGCGAACAGGGCCTCGTCGCCGGTCATGGCCACCACCGGCTGCCAGGCGGCCGCGCTGTCCAGCGAGGCGGTGTCCAGCACGGCGTTGAAGTTGACGGCCATCAGGCGCGTCAGGTCTT
>JAGOBN010000586.1 GCA_017999235.1 Anaerolineales bacterium
ATGAGCTTAAGTTGTGGGGCTATGACGCGGCGCGGGCCGGGGACACGCTAGAACTGACGTTGGTATGGGGGGCGCTGGCCGCTCCGCGCGCGAGCTACAAGTACTTCATCCACATCTTCAATCCGGCCGATGACGTCATCGTTGCCCAAGCGGATGCCGTGCCGCGCGCCTTCACGTATCCCACGGATCACTGGGCGGCTGGCGAGGTGGTGACCGACACGGTCGCGCTCCACCTGGCCGGCGTGCCGCCCGGCGTGTACCAGGTGGCGGTGGGCTGGTATGACCCGGCGGCGCCGGACTTGGCGCGGCGGCCGGCCTTTGCCCGGGACGGCGCGCCGCAGCCGGGCGAGCGCGTGATCCTGCCGCTGACGGTGACGGCGCCTTAAAGCAAACGCGGGCGCCGGCCTGAGCCGCGCCCGCGTGGCCGTCCGCTGGCCCAGCCGCTTACAGGCTTAAGCTCTCGCCCGGTTTGAGCACATGGACCTGGGAGCCGGCCTCGGCCGCCACCCGCGCGGCCCAGGCCGCGCCGTCCTGCGCGATCAGGCCCCAAGTGTTGTAATGCACCGGCACCAGATGCCGCGCCTGGAGGAATTTGGCGGCGCGCAGGGCGTCGTCCGGCCCCATGGTGAAGTTGTCGCCGATGGGCAGCACCGCCAGATCCAGCCCCTCCTCACCGATCAGCCGCATATCCCCGAACAGGCCGGTGTCGCAGGCCAGGTAGACCTTCTTCCCCTCCGCCGACAGCAAAAAGCCGCACGGGTTGCCGCCGTAGGTGCCATCCGGCAGGGCCGAGCCGTGCAGGGCCAGCGTCAGCTTGAGATAGCCGAACGGATACTGGTGGCCGCCGCCCAGGTGCTGGGCATGGGTGTTGGCGACCCCCTGGCTGTTGAACCAGTTGCAGATCTCAAAGTTGGCGATGACCGTGGCGCCGGTGCGCTGGGCGATGCTGACCGCGTCGCCCACGTGATCGCCGTGGCCGTGCGAAATGAGGATGTAGTCCGCGGCGGCGGCTTCCGCCGTCAGCGTAGCCGCCGGGTTGCCGGTGAGGAACGGATCCACCAGCAGGCGCGCGCCGCCGGCCTCCAGGAGCATGGCCGCGTGTCCGTGCCAGGTCAACTTAATGGTCATAGGAGCCTCCGGCTGATGTTGAGATGAGCCGCGCCCAGCGCGGCTTGGGGATTACCGCAGCCCGGTGACGCGCCAGGGGCGCACATCGCCGGCGATGCCCTTGAGCTGAATTTCCGACAATTCTTCGGCCAGGACTGCGTCTTTCACCAGGTCATAGGTCGCCTGGCTGATCAGGATCTCGTCGCCCTCGGCCGCCCCGCACAGGCGCGCGGCCAGGTTGACGTCGTGGCCGATGACCGTGTACTCCAGCCGCTTGATGGAGCCGAAGTTGCCCACCATCACCTCGCCGGTGCTGATGCCGACGCCGATGGGCGGCAGGGGCAGGCGGCCGGCCCAGGTCTGCATGACCCGGTGATGGGCCTGCATCATATCCAGGCCCAGGCGCACGGCGCGCAGGGCGTGATCTTCCTGGCGCTCGGGCGCGTTGAAGAAACACATCACGCTGTCGCCGATGTACTTGTCCAGCGTGCCTTCGTGCCGCAGGACCAGTTCGGTCAGAGCCGAGAGATGGTCGTTGAGCACGGCCTGCAGCGTATCCGGGTCCAGGTGCTCGGACATATTGGTAAAGCCGCGGATATCGGAGAACAGCGTGGTCACCAGCAGCCGGTCGCCGCTCAACAAGTCGCGGTCGCCGATAGTCAGCAGGCGTTCCATGACCTGCGGCCCCACGCACTGGCCGAAGGCGCCGCGCAGCCGCTGGTTTTGCAGGCTCTCAAAGATGGCGGTGTCGATCTGGCTGCTGATGGCGCGCAGCAGGCCCAGATCCATGCGCGTGAAGACCGGCCGGCCCTTGCGGTTGACCACGCCCAGCACGCCAATGAGCTTGTCCCGCAGGATAAGGGGCTGCGCCAGAATGGCGCGCACCTCGCCGGCGGCAAAAGCGCGGTTGATCAGCCGCGCGTCGCGGATGGCGTCGTCGGCCACGGCGCGGATGGTGGGCGCGGCGGCCTCGGCGTTGATGAAATCATGGTTGGTGGCGGCGCGCAGTTCCAGTTCGCGGCCGGTGCGGTCATACAGCATGATGAAGCCGGTCTCGGCTTCGATGGACGTGCAGATCTCGATCAGCACCGCGTCCAGCATGGTCTGAAAATCCTGGGTCTGGTCGCGCACGCGGTCGATGCGGAAGACGGTGGCCAGCTCTTTCTTCTCGCGCTGCAGCTCCCGCAGGGTGTGGGCGTGCTGCATGGCGGTGTCAATCTGGGTGATGGCGCTGTGGACCAGCTCATGCTCGGGGCCGTCGAACGGCCGGTCGGCATTGAGCAGCAGCAGCGCGCCGAAGCTCTCGCGGCCCACGCGCAGCGGGGCGGAGAGGCAGTAGGTGAGGCGCCGGTTATGGAGCTGCAGATCGGTGTCGGTGATGGCGGCGCTGGGCTGTTCGGCCACCTGCAGGGCCAGGGTGCGCAGCGCGCCGGCCGAGGCGGCATCCAGCAGGCCGGCCTTGTCCAACACCGTGCGGAGCTGGAGCTCGCCGGTGTCGTCGTCGCGCAGCCAGAGCAGACCCAGTTCGGCCTCCGCCGCTTCCACCAGGGTGGTGATGACGGCCACGGTCAGTTCGCGCTCGTCCTGGAGATTGTCGCGCAGGTGGTCAATCTCCAGCAGCAAATTGAGGGTGCGGGTCTTCCACTTGAGTTGATCCTGGAGTTCGACGACGGTGGTCATGGTATCTCCCAAAGACGATAGACGACGGACAACCGCCGTCAGCCAATGACGCCCAACTCGCGCCCCACGGCCGCGAAGGCCGCCAAGCCGAAATCCAAGTCCGCGCGCGCGTGCGCGGCCGAGAGCATCACCCGGAGGCGGGCCTTGCCGCGCGGCACGGTGGGGAAGCCCAGGGCCATGGCGAAGACGCCGCGCGCAAACAGCCGGCGGCTGAACTCCTGGGCCAGCGGCGCTTCGCCCAGCATGACCGGTGTAATGGGCGTGGCGCTGACGCCGGTATCAAAGCCCAGGCGCTGCATCTCCGCCTTGAAGTAGCGCCCGTTCTCCCACAGCCGGTCCACCAGCTCGGTCGATTCTTCCAGCACGTCCAGCGCCGCCAGACAGGCGGCCACATCCGCGGCCGGCAGCGCGGAGGAGAACAGGAAGGGCCGGGCGCGCTGGCGCAGCCAGTCGATGATGAGGGGCTGGCCGGCCACCACGCCGCCGACGACGCCAAACGCCTTGGAGAGCGTGCCGATCTCGATATCCACCTGGCCGTGCAGGCCGAAGTGATCGACGATGCCGCGCCCGCCCCGGCCCAGCACG
>JAGOBN010000587.1 GCA_017999235.1 Anaerolineales bacterium
GCTCTATCCTGATCATGCGGTCGCCGCGCCTCGCGCGCTCACGTCTGGCCATTGGACTGGGCGGCTGGCCGTCGCCGTTGCCCAGCCGCACCACCGCCTGGGATACCTTCAGCAGCCGGCCCAGCTCCTGCGCCGTGGTCTGCAGGGCGGCCTCGACGGTGAGGGTGCCCTGGATCTTCTGATTGATCGCGTTAATAACGGCTTCCCGGTCGGCGCGCTGGCGGGTCTGGTCAAAGAGCACGCGGCTGTTGACCACCACGGCGGTCTGCGCCGCCACCGCGCGATAAAGCTGCACATCTTGCTGGGTGAAGTGGCGCGCGCGCGGCCAGGTGAGCACCAGCAGACCCACCCGCTGGCCGGCCAAGGTCAGCGGCAGATACGCCGCCGCCCGGCCATAGTCTTGATCGCCCACCAGCACCGGGCCGGAAGCCGGCCGCTTGTCATCCCCCAGGGTCGCCAGAGCGGAGCTGGCGGCCGGTGTCTGGAAGGTCTCGGGCGCCAAATCCGCCGGCCAGCAGGCGCGCTGGCGCACCCCGCCGGCCTCCACCAGGAAGAGCGCGCCGGCCTCGGCCGCATCCAGCGCGGCCACAATCCCCACGATTTCAGTCAACGAGCCGGCGCTATTCAGCCGGGCCGTCAGGCGGTATAGCTCTTCCGTTTGGGCCAAGGCCAGCTGCGTCGCTTCGCCCAGGCGCAGATTCTCAATGTGGGCGCTCAACTGCGCGGCCACGGCCGCCAGCAGCGCCTCGGCCTCCGGCGGCAGCGCCGCGCCGGCCACCGTCAGCGTGCCAATGGCCTCGCCCTGCACCAGCAGCGGCCGCGCCACTGTGTCACCGGCCAGCGGCGCTTCCCCGGCCGGCTGCACCTGCCCATCCCGATACTCAAAAGCGCCGAACCGGCCGGCGATTTCGGCGTAATCGCGCCAGCCGACGCGCGTCAGGCGGCGCAGCGCTTCTTCCGCTTCCGCGCGATAGGCCTGCGCCTGCGCCAGCAGCCGCATGTTCTCCACTTGCTGGGCGACGCGCTGTGCCACCGTCCGCACCAAACCGCGCTCGGCGTCGGTCCAATCGTGCTCGCCCTCCACCGCCAACTCGCCCACCGCCTGGCCCGCAATCGTGATCGGCACCGCCAGCACATGCGGGGGCTGCGCGGCGGCCGGCCCGCCTTCATAGAGCGCGGTCACCGCTTCCGGCCGGTCCACGGCATTGAGGAAGTCCGCCCAGCCGGTATGCGTCAGGCGTTGGGCCTGCGCTTCAATCTCCCGCCGCGCCTGCTCCGCCTGCCGGAATAGACGCGCGTTCTCGATGGCGATGGTCAACTGGCCGGCCAGGGTTGTAAACGCCGGCAGCGTATCTTCGCTCAGCGCGTTGGGCTGAGCGCTCTGCATATCCAGCACCCCCACCACGTGGTCGCCGGCCAGCAGCGGCACGGCCATTTCCGAACGCGTCTCGGGCAGCAGGGCATTGGGCCGAAACAGCGCGCTGTGGGCCGTGTCCGCCACGATGACGGGCCGGCGCTCCAGCACGGCCGTGCCGTTGATCGAGGCCGGGCCGACCGGCAGCCGGAAGTTGCGCTGCTTCAATTGCGCGCCCACGGCGCCCGTCCCGGCCCGCAGCACCAGGGTGCGGCCAGCGGGGTCCAGCAGATAGATCTGCGTGTAATACAGCTCAAAGCGCGAGCGGATGCTCTCCACGGCCTCGGCCAACAGCGCGTCCAGTTCGCGCACCGCGGACAGCTGCTGGCCGACCTCGGCCGCCAGCCCCAGGTCGCGCGTGCGGTCGGCGACGCGCGTCTCCAGGCCGGCCAGCGTCTCTTGGAGCTGGGTCGTCATGCTGTTGAAGGTGCTGGCCAGCAAGCCGGTTTCGTCGGCCGCCTCGATTTGGGCGCGCGCTTCCAAGTCGCCGGCCGCGACGCGGGCCGCGACGGCGGTCAGGCGCGTGATCGGGCCGGCCAGGGCCTGGGCCACGGCCAGCGCCAGCAGGCCGGCCACCAGCAGGGCGCCCAGGCCCACCAGCACAAACAGGCGCGTCGTGGCCTGCACGGGCTGCAGCGCTTCGGCGGCGTCCTGATCGGCGATGATGGTCCAGCCCAGCGCGCTGACGAAGGCGTTGGTCTGGGGATCCATCGTCACCACCGGCGCTTGGCTGATCAGATGGGGCTCGCGGTTCAGGACGATGGTGCTGTACCCGCCGGCGGGGATGGCCGCCAGCTGCGCCCGCACGGCCGCGTTGAAGGCGCCGGCGGCGTGTTCCATGCTGATCAGGCCGCTGGCCGGCAGCAAGATATCCGTATGGCCGGCCAGGCCCATCGTGGCGGAGGTCAGCACCTTAATCAGGCCGCTCAGGTCATACGTGGTGCGGAGCACGCCCACCACTTCCCGGCCATCGTCGGAGAAGACAGGGACCGCCAGGGCGAGGCCGTAGGTGTTGGTGCTGGCCTCCAGCTCCGGCTGGCCGATAAACACCTGGCCGCGGCCCTGGTCATACGCGGCCTGCCACCAAGCCGTCTCCGCCCAGGCATACGCCGGCGGCCGATAGGTGGCCGCCACCACCGCGCCGTAGCGGTCGGTGATAAACAGTTCCACGTTCTCGGGCGCCATCTGCCGGAAGCGGCGCAGTTCCAGCGCCGCGCGGTAATTGATCACGGCTTGGATCAGCGGGTCAGTGGCCGGCGCCAGGCGCCATTGTTGATTCAACTCCGCGAGCTGCGTCTGGATCGCGGCCGGATCGTTCGGGTAGAGACGATTGGCGGCTTTGAGGCTGTCCCGCAGAAGCGGATTGAGGCCCAGGGTCTGCAGGCTGTCCGTCTCTTTATCCAGCACGTCGCCAATGGCCACGCCTTGCGCCCGGGCAATGCCCTGCAAGTTCAGGCCCACCTGGCGCTCCACCTCGCGCTGAACGGCCCAGCCGCCCAGGGCCGCCACCGCGCCGACGGTCAGCACAGTGGTGGCCACTGAGGTGATGATGAGCTTGGCGCGCAGGCTGAAGGTGCGGAACTGCCGTAGCAGGAAGAAACCGTAGATCGCCAGCAGCGCGCCGCTGATCGTTAAGGTGTATCCGAAGGTGAGGTCTTGCGGCCGGTCGGCCGGCCCAAACAGATCGATGAGCACCGCCAGCACCGCGGTGAAGATGCCGGCCACAATCGCCAGACTGGCCCAGCGGCGGGTCAACGTGAGGGCGGCCACCGCCGAAACCACGGCCACCGTCACGACGGCCAGCAGCACGCCCAGCCCGGCCGTTTGGGAGGCCGTGACCAGGATCACCCCCAAGCCAGCGGCCAACACCAGGCCCATCCCCACCCTCACGCGGCCGCGCTGGATCAGCCCCAGGCCGATGAGCGCGGCCGCGTGACGGTGGGGATGGGCCTGGTC
>JAGOBN010000588.1 GCA_017999235.1 Anaerolineales bacterium
GGTTCACGCTCGCCACGCTGCGCGCCCTGGTCGCCGGCTGCGGCTGGCGCGAAGCGGAGTTGGACTTCACGCTCGGACCCAACCTGGCCCGCTGGTGGCGGCGCGCCCGGCTCCCCAAACGCTGGCTGCCGTCCACCCTGCTCGCGGCGCAGTTTTTGCTAAAGTTAACGCCGCATGGCTGAAGCCGAGTTATCGATCGTCATCCTCAACTACAACACGGGCGACCTCTTGGCCCGCTGTTTAGACTCCATCGCGGCCCAGGCCGCGGCGGCGGAAACCATCGTCGTCGACAACGCCTCGCCCGATGGCTCGGCCGAGCTGGTCCGCCGGCGTTTCCCGTGGGCGCGGCTCGCGGCGCTGCCTGATAACCGCGGTTTTGCCCACGGGATGAATCACGGGCTGGGCCTGGCCCAGACGCCCCTGCTCCTGGCCCTCAACGCCGATACGGCGCTCTTGCCGGACACGCTCCCCCCGCTCCTGGAAGCGGCGGAGCGCTGGCCCCAGGGCGGCCTCTTCGGCCCGGCGCAATATGCGCCCGCCGCCGCCCAGCCGCCGGCGCCCGGCCCCGCCCTGGCCTCGGCCTTCGCCGACCCGACCCTGGCCCGCGAAGCCGGCCGGCTGCTCCTGTTCAGCGACGCCTGGCAGGCGCGGCTGCGCCGAGGGCCGTGGGCACCGCCGGCCGGGGTTCCCCGGGCCGTCGACTGGCTCATGGGCGCCGCCCTGCTCATCCGCCGGGCTTGTCTGACCACGGTCGGCGGCTTCGACACCGCCCAATTCATGTATGGCGAAGATTGGGATCTATGTTACCGCGCGCGGCGGGCCGGCTGGCAGGTGGTCTGGGTGCCGGCCGCTCGGATCCTGCACACGGGCAATGCGGCCGGAGAAAAGACTTTCGGGCCGGGCCGCCAGCTCCGGGTCATGCAAGCCAATCTCCATTTTCATGAAAAGCATTTTGGACGCGCCAGCCGCCGCGTCCTGGCCGGCCTATATGGGCTGAACGCGGCCGTGCGGATGCTGCTCACGCCGCGCCGGGCGGCCTATCGTGACTTGGCGGCCGCCGCCTGGCGCGCCGCCCTGGCGCGCGAATAGACCCATATGCGGATTCTGTATGTCGCCCGTTTCCTGCAAGCCATCAACCAGAAAAAACTGGCGCAGCTCGGCCGCCTGCCCGAGGTGGCGCTCTGGCATCTGGCGCCGGAGCGCTGGCAAGATAGTTTCAACGCCTACCACATTGCCAGCGCCGACCACGGCTCGTACCAGCAAGTGGCCTGGCCGGTGCGGGGGGCGCCCGATATCCACCGCTTCATCTATTGGCCGCCGCCGGCCTGGATTCGCAAGCTCCAGCCCGACATCATTCACCTGGACGAGGAGCCGGATAGTTTGGCGGCGCTGGAATTCTGCGCTTTGCGGGCCTGCCTGGCCCCGCGCGCCAAGCTGGTGATCTTCACCTGGCAAAACATCGACCGCCCGCGGCGGCCCCTGGTCCGGCTGTTGACGCGCATCACCCTGGGGCAGACGGATGGCCTGTTGTGCGGCAACCGGGAAGCCGCGGAGGTGGCGCGCCGGCTGGGTTTTCGCGGACCGACGGCCGTGATCCCCCAACTGGGGCTGGACCCCGCCGATTTTGCGCCCGAGGCCGCCACGGCTGCCCTCCGGGCGGCGCGGCCTTTCACCATCGGCTATGTCGGCCGGCTAACGGCCGACAAAGGCGTGGATGTGCTCATCGAGGCGGTCCAGCCGCTGGCGGAGACCCACCTCCAACTCATCGGCCAAGGCCCACTGTGGAAGGAATTGACGGCGCTGCAAGCCCGCCCGGAATGGCAAGGGCGGTTGCTATTGACCGGCAGTCGGACGCACCTGGAAGTGGCGCGGCTCCTGCCGGCCCTGGATGTCTTGGTCCTGCCCTCCCGAACCCGCCCGCTGTGGAAAGAACAATTCGGGCATGTGCTGATCGAAGCCATGGCGGCGGAGGTGCCCATCATTGGCTCGGACTCGGGCGCCATCCCGGAGGTGGTTGGGGAGGCCGGCCTCATTGTGCCAGAAGGCAATGCCGAGGCGCTCCGCGCCGCCATTCAGACCCTGAAATCGGATCCGGGCCGGCGCGCGGAACTGGCCGCCCGCGGGCGAGCCCGCGTCAACGCCCATTACACGCACGCTACCCTGATCGCTCAAACGCTGGCGTTCTACCGGCAGCTCACGCCTGGCGTCTGATACGATGGCTCCGGCCCACTCACGCTCAATGCTGATCCGCTTATGAACCTGGCCGCCGCTCTCTTCGCCCGCGCCCGCCTGTGGGCCGGCTTTTTCCGGCGCATCCGCTATCCCAGCGATTTGCCGCTGGTGATCCAGGCGTTCCGCCAGCGCCGCGCCTTCCCGCTCCCGCCCGAAACCTGGGCGCTGCTCGCGCCCGTCGGCGGCTTTCTCAGCGCCAAAGAAGCCGGCCTGTTGGATTGGGCGGCCCGGACCTGGCCGCTGGCCGGCCCGGTGATTGAGCTCGGCGCCTATGAGGGCCGGTCCACGCTCGTGTTCGCGCGCGCCGGCCGCCGGGTGCATGCCGTGGATGCCTGGAGCCGGGGGCTGGCTGACCAGTCCGCGTACGGCGCCGGCCTCATCGCGCCCGGCGAGGTCCTGGCCCGCTTCCAGGCGAATGTGCGCGGCGCCGGCCTGGAACATCAGATTACGGGCCATCAAGGCTTGACCCACGCCGTGGCCCAGACGTGGCAGATCCCGGCCGCCATCCTGTTCGTCGATGCCGGCCACACGTACGCGGATGTCAAAGGCGATTTGGAGCACTGGCTGCCGCATTTGCTGCCCGGGGGGCTGCTGATCATGCATGATGTCCTGGGCGACACTTTTCTCGACGTCACGCGCGCCGCCAGCGAACTGCTGAGCGCCGGCTGGCAGGTGACGGCCAGCGCCGGCAGCGCCGTGGCTTTTACCCGCCGTTCCTCAAACCGCTGATGCCCTCCCCCCGCCGCGTCCTGCTCGTCGATCACGCCCCGATCTTTGGCGGCGCGGAGGCCATGCTGCTCGATCTGGTGGCCGGCCTCGACCGCGCCCGCTTTGAGCCGCTGATCGTCACTGCCGCCGACAGCCCGGTGCTGGCCAAGTTCCGGGCCGCCGGCCCGCCCGTGTTCACCATCCCGCTGCCGCGCCTGAACCGCAACCCCCTATTCCTGATCCAATGGCTGGGGGCCGGCGCGCGCCTGGCTCAACTGGCGCGGCAGACGCGGGCGGACGTCCTGCATACCTTCACGGCCCGCGCGCATCTGGTGGGCGCGGCCGCCACGGTCTTTTCCGGCGTCCCTCTGGTCTGGCGCCTGGGCGATGACACCCTGCCGGCCTGGCTGCTCACCGCCCTGGGC
>JAGOBN010000589.1 GCA_017999235.1 Anaerolineales bacterium
GGATTGGGCACGCCAGCTGGGGCAGTGGAATTCCTATCTGGGCGCTGATATGCGCCGCGCCCTGCGGAAGCTGTTGTGCGATGACAAGAGCGAGGTCCGCGCCCATCTCACCCAGACCGTGGGCCAGGGGCTGGCCGTGGGGGTGGCCTTCCTGGCGCCCAAGCTGGTGGCGCAGTTTGGCATGGCGCCGGCCGTCGCCACCGGCGCCGCGACCTTGATCTTCAATACCCTGGCCAACGGCGGCCAGGAAGCCGTCTGCGCGGCGCTGGGGAAGAAGCCGCGCCCGGCCGTTAAACCCAAGCCCAAACCGAAACCCAAGCCGAAACCCAGGCCGAAACCCAGGCCCAAAACCAAGCCCAAAAAGAAGCCCGCGCGCCGATGAAGTTCCTCATCATCGGCGCTGGCGCCATTGGCGTGTATCTGGGCGCCAGCCTGGCGCACGCCGGCCACCGCGCGGCTTTTTGGACGCGGCCGGCCACCGCCGCCGAACTGCGCGCCAACGGCCTGAAGCTCACGCGGCCGGCCGGCCAGATCACGCTGGCCGCGCCGGAGATCCACACCACCCCGGCCGCGGCGCTGGCCGCCGGCTGTGACTTGATCGTGCTGGCCATCAAGGCCTATGACACCGCGGCCTGGCTGGCGGAACTCCGCGCCGCCGGCCCGACTCCGCCGCCCATTCTGTGCCTGCAGAATGGCATCGACCTGGAGGGCGACATCGCCCAGGTCTTCGGCGCCGAGCGCGTGATCGCCGGGACGGTGACCACGGCCGTCAGCCGGCGCGAAACGGGCGCCGTGGTGGTGGAACGGGAGCGCGGCCTGGGCCTGGCGCTGACGCACCCGCTCAGCGCGCCGCTTCTGGCCGCCTGCCAAGCGGCGGGGTTGCGCGCGCGGGGCTACGCCTCCGCGCCGGCCATGAAGTGGTCCAAGCTGTTGACCAATTTGCTGGGCAACGCCAGCGCCGCCCTCCTCAACCTGAGCGTGGCCGAAATTTTCGCGGCGCCGGCGTTGTTCCAGGTGGAGATGGCGCTGGTGCGGGAAGCCCTGGCAGCCATGCGGGCCGAGGGCGCGGCGGTGGTGGATCTGCCGGGGACGCCGGTGCGGGCGCTGGCGCTGGGGACGCGCCTGCCGGCCGCGCTCGCCCAGCCGATACTGCGGCGCGCCGTGGGGGGCGGGCGCGGCGGCAAACGGCCGTCGTTTCAGATTGATATTCAGAGCGGCCGCGGGCGCACCGAAGCGCCCTGGCTGCACGGCGCCGTGGCCCGCCATGCTCAGGCCGCCGGCCAGCGCGCGCCGATCAGCCAAAGACTGTGCGAGCTGGTGGAAGACTTGGCCGCCGGCCGGCGCGCGCCGGACGAATTCCACGGCCGGCCGGACAAACTCTTGCGGTTGATAAACGAGGCGCGCGTGTTATAATGCGGCGCGTTCGGGGCGTAGCGCAGTCCGGCTAGCGCACTTGCATGGGGTGCAAGGGGTCGGAGGTTCAAATCCTCTCGCCCCGACTTCCGGCCCCCTTTATCTCCGTCACGGCGGGATAAAGGGGGTCTTTGGTTTAACCGGCCGGCCCACCGGAGGCAGCGCCCCGCCGGGCCGCCCCAGTGCTTCACCCTCCGCCCTAAAACAAAGCGGGCCGCTGTATTTGACACAGCGGCCCGCATCTGATTTCCGGCGCCGGCGCTCAGACCGCCGCCACCCGATTCCGCAGGGTGCCGATATGCTCCACCGCGCATTCCACCACATCTCCCGGCTTCAAGTATTCCGGCGGCGTGCGCGCAAACCCCACGCCGCTGGGCGTGCCGGTGGCGATGATGTCGCCGGGCAGCAGCGTCAGCCCGCGCGACAGCCACTCGATCAGCGTCGGAATATCAAAGATCATGTCGCCGGTGTGCGACTCTTGCTTGATTTCGCCGTTGACGCGGCAGGTGAGTGTCAGCGCCTGCGGATCCGGGATCTCATCCTTGGTGACGATCCACGGCCCCAGCGGGCAGCTGCCGTCCAGGCTCTTGCCTTTGAAGAACTGGCCGCCGTGCGCACTTTGCAGATCACGCGCGGAGACATCATTGAGGACCGTGTACCCAAACACATAGTCCCAGGCCTGGGCGCGCGGGATGTTTTTGCCCTTCCGGCCGATCACCACGCCCAATTCCACCTCCCAGTCGATGTGCGTGGACACCTGGGGGTCATAGGGGATGTCCGCATATGGGCCGTTCACGGCCGTGGTGGCCTTGGTGAAGAAGACCGGAATCTCGGGCATTTTCACCGGCAGATTCTTGGCCCGCAGGCTTTCCGCCGCGTGTTCGCGGTAGTTCATGCCGACGCAAAAGATGTTGCGGCGCGGCTCGGGGATCGGCGCCAGCAAGGTCAGCGAGGCCAGCGGCACCATGAAGCCGGTGCCGGTGCGCGCGCGCTTGAGGCGCGATTCGCCGGCCTCGATCAACCCCAGCATGTCAATGCTCGGAAGCGGCGTCACGGCGTTGTCGGCGCGCATCAAACCCAGCCGCGGGCCAATCTCAGACTGATACGTCAGTAAGCGCATGCGAAGACCTCCACCAAAATTTCATCGGGTATAGGGGAAAACCGTCCGCCTGTCAAGCGGCCGCCGGCGCCTGCGGCTATAATCCCGCTCGCCACGCCCATGCGCCCACTCCGCCCGCTCGGCCAACCCACACGCGGCAAGACCGCGCCCAACCGCCTCCGCAAGACCGACACCTTTCTGGCCGTCGCCTTTCCGGAGTTTGTGCGCGCCCTGCCTGGCTGCTATGTGGACCTGGGTTACGGCGCTTACCCGGTGACGTCCGTGGAGACGCTGCGCCGCCTGCGGCGCCTGAACCCCAACGCCCAGGTGCTGGGCGTGGAAATCGATCCGCAACGCGTGGCCGACGCCCAGCCCTATGCCGAGCCCGGCCTGACGTTCCGCCACGGCGGGTTCAACCTGCCGCTGCCGGCCGGTGAGCGCGCGGCCGTGGTGCGCGCCTTCAACGTCCTGCGTCAGTATAACGAGGCCGCCGTCGCCGAAGCGCTGGCCGCCCTGGCCCACGGGCTGGCCCCCGGCGGGCTGCTCATTGAAGGCACCTGCGACCCCGCCGGCCGGCTGATGACGTTCAATCTCTTCCAGAAGGCCGGCCCGGAGCTGGTGCGGCGCGCCGTGGTTCTGGCGCCCAGCCTGCGGGCCGATTTTCAACCGCGGCAACTGCAGGCCGTGCTGCCCAAGAACTTCATCCATCACGCCGAGCCGGGCGGCCTTATCGACCAGTTCTTCGCCGCCTGGCACACGGCCTGGCAGGCGGCGCGCGCCCAGGGCCGCGACCGGCGGCAGATGTTTTACCAGGCCGCCCGGCGGCTGGCGGAACGCGACGGCTACCC
>JAGOBN010000590.1 GCA_017999235.1 Anaerolineales bacterium
GGTGTTGAGGGCGTCGCTGGCCGGCCGGCCCTTGGTCAGGAACAGGATCAGGTCGGCGCCGGATTGGCTCAGCGCCCATTCACTGGTCGTCAGGCCCTTGCCCAGGCCGGCGATGCCTTTGGCATCCGGGCCGTGGCAGGAGATGCACGTTGTCTCGTAATGCGCCTGGCCCTTGGCCGGATCACCCTTCAGGCCGGCGTAGGCCTGGGCCGCGTCCGAGACCGCCCCGCCCGAACTGCTCGCGCCGCCGCAGGCCGCCAGCAGGAGGCCCAGCGCGGCGGCCAGGACCAGGAAATACGTGCTTCGCTTTGTCATGAGACTCTCCTTGGTAAATAAAGGCTTACGCGTCAAAGGTAGACCGGCGCCCATCAGACGTGCACGTTCACATGCACGTGGGCGCGGAACTCATCAAAATTCATCACCGGACACGCGGCGCCGCCGCATTCCGATTGGGCAAACGTGTCGGCGGCTGCTTGAGTTGCGAACGCCGCCAGCCCGTGGCCCATCGGCGACGCAATCCCGGCATAGGCGATGTAGAACGCGGTCTCGGCCCGGGTCCAGGCCTCCGTGTAATAGTCATGGACGAACCAGGCCGTGATCTTCAAGTTCGGCCGATCCAGCTGATACATGACCATGTCGCCCAGGTCATCGAACTTGAGGGCCGGGCCGTCGGCCAGGACCAGCGCGCCGGCGAAGCGCGGCTCGCTGATCAGCATGCCGCAGCCCGCACACACATCAAAGTCATAGACAATCTCCGGCGGCTGCGGCTCGGTGCTCTGAGGCGCGCAGGCGGCCAGCAGCGCGCCGGCCGCGGCGCAGGCCGCGCACCGCAGAAACTGGCGGCGGGACAGCGGTTTCATACATCACCTCGGCGCGCGAACAACGCGTACGCGGCCCCAAACGTCCCGGCCGCCCACAGCCCCAGCAGGCCGGCCAGCAGCGCCGGCAGGGCCGCCCCAAACTGCAGCAGCGCGTACTGGCCGGCCGCGCCCAGCGTATCCAGCGTGGCGCGCAGGCTGAAAATGGCGCCCAGTTTGAAGATCTGCAGCGGGTTCACCAGCAGCAGCCCGAGCAGCGCGGCCGGCGTCGGCCGCACCGCCAGAGTCACGCCCACCAGGCCCAGATCGCTGAAGAACACCAGGCCCAGCCACACAATCAGCGCCGCGCCCAAGGCGGTGGCCGTCTTGCGCGTCAGGACGCTGATGATGAACCCCAGGCCCAGCGAGACCAGGGCCAACAGGCCGGTGTACCCGGCCAGGGCCAGGAAGGCCCCGCCCTCGCCGGCGCCGGCCGCGGCCAGCGCCAAACCGGCCAGGCCAAACCCCGCCCCCAGCGCCAGGCTCACCGCCGCCGCCGCGCCCACCGCCTTGCCCGCGAAGACCTCGGCCCGGTTGACGGGCTGGGCCAGGAGATACAGCAGGGTGCCGCGCTCGCGGTCACCGGCCAGGGCAGCCGCGCCCACGCTCAGGCCCAGGAGGGGCACAAACAGCAGCAAGGCGTTGATCAGGCTCGCGGCCGTCCGGCCAAACCCGCCCAACCCGCCGTAGCCGGAGGCGGCCAGGCTGGCGCTGGAGAGCGCAAAAGCCAGAGCCGCGAAGGCCAGCGCGTAGAAGGCCAGCCACTTGTTGCGGAGCGCCTCGCGCAGTTCGCGCTGGGCGATCGTCCAGACCAGGGTCATTTCCATTGCGCGCCTCGCTCCATCTCAAAATCGACCACCGGCAGGGTTTCCAGCATCCGCAGCAGCCGCAGCTTCTCCTCGGCCCGCACCTGCACCACCACCGTGCCGCGCCCGTTCAGGTGCGCGTTGAAGCCGGCGCCGGTGAAGCGCGCCAGGGCTTCCGGCCGCTGCGCTTCCGGCACCCACAGCGTCAGCTGGACAAACGGCATCAGACGCGCCAGCAGTTCGGCCGGCGTCACCGTGTCCACCAGCCGGCCGTGCTCCAGCATCAGCACGCGGTGGGCCAGCAGTTCCACTTCTTCCAGGCGGTGGGACGCAAACAAGATGGTCTTGTGCTCGTCCCTGCACAGCCCGGCCAGCAGGGCCAGATAATCACGCTGGGCCTGGGCGTCCAGGTTGGCGGTCGGCTCGTCGAGCAGCAGCACCGGCGGATCCGCCAGCAACGCCACCGCCAGCGCCAGCCGCTGGCGCAGGCCCCCGGACAGCGCGGCCACCGGCTTATGGGCGTGCGCGGCCAGGCCCAGGCGCTCCAGCAGGGCCGGGATCCGCGCCGCCGGCGCCGCCTTGAGGCGGGCATAAAACGCCAGGGTCGCGGCCACGCTCTGTTCATAGAAGGCCACATCCTGCGGCACATAGCCCACGGCGCGGCGCGCGGCCTTGCCGGCCCGGCGCACATTCTGGCCCTGGATCGTGATCTGGCCGTCGAACTCGATCAGGCCCAGGATGGCCTTGATCAGCGTCGTCTTGCCGGCGCCGTTGGCGCCCCACAGCGCCAGGGCTTCGCCGCGCTGGGCGGCAAACGAGACGGCCTCCAGGGCGGCGGCCCGCCCGTAGCGCTTGGTGGCGCCGGCCACCTCGAGGACCGGCGCGGCGGCGTCCGCCGGCCCAGTCACAACAGTTGCAGGCATACGCACATCTCCTCGGACAGCGGCCAGGCCCAGGACCGCGCCGCTCAAAAGCAATAGGCCGAGCGCGGCCCAGAGCATGCCGGCGGTGCTGGCCGGCCGGATCACCAGGGCCGGCGCCGCCGCCGGCTGGAGGCGCGGGGCGACATCGACCAGTTTGGGCTGCGGCCGAAACATGGGCAGCGCGGCGCCGGCAAATTCCAGCGCCTGGGCGGCCGGGCTGTAGAGCAAGGCGCGCAGCATTGGCTCGCGGTCGGTCAGGCCTTCAAAGAAGCGCTCAGCCCGGTAGGGCGTGTCGCCGAAGCCGTCGCCGGCGAGGTCGAAGCCGGTGTAATCGCTCCAATAGTTGTTGCGCCACAGGTTGGCGGCGCTCACATCGCCGCCGCCCTGGATCGCCACCTGCTCGACGTTCTCCCAGAACGTGTTGTCGGTCAGTTCGGCGCGGCGCGTGGAGGTCAGCATGATCACGCCCACGTCGTTGAAGGCCAGCACGTTGTCATGAAACCGGGCGGTCCCTTGCGGGCTGAAGGGCGCGGCGTCAATAAACAGGCCGGCGCGGTTGTCAATGAGCCAGTTGCCGGCCACCTCGACATCGTCGGCGTCCTTGAAGCCCAGGGCGTAGCCGCTCGGCCCGCGCTGGCCGCGCATCTCGTTGCCCACCAGACGCACGCCCCGGGAATACATCGTATAAATGCCGACCGCGTTGTTCAGGAACTGGTTGCCTTCCACCAGGCTGTTGTCGGCGTACATCAGGTGGATGCCGTACCGTGCGCGTT
>JAGOBN010000591.1 GCA_017999235.1 Anaerolineales bacterium
GCGCTGGGCTGGTGGCTGTGGCGGGACCTGCGGGCCGCCGCCCACACCACGCAGGCGCGCGCCCAGCGGCTGGGCCGGCTGATCGTGGTCGGGTCCTCGTCGCCGGCGCTGCCCCCCGGCACACCCTTCCCCCTCCTGGCGGTCTCGTCCCTGGGCCGCGCGCCCACCAACACGGCCGCCCTGTCCGATGACACCTGCTCGCTGGAGCACGCCCTGCTCCACCTGCGCGCCGGCCAGTGGTGGCTGGAGGATCTCGATTCGCGCAACGGGACGCGCCTGAACGACGTCCCCGTCACCCAGCCCACGCCCATCCTGGCCGGCGATGTGATCGGCCTCGGCCAGGTAAAATTAAAGTTCGAGCTCGACTGACGCGCGTTCAAGGAGAACGTATGACCACCCCCATCGTCCTCGGCATCATCGGCGGCTCCGGCCTGTATCAGATGGCGGGCCTGACCGACCTGGAAGAGCGCGCGCTGACCACGCCGTTCGGCGCGCCCAGCGACCCGCTGGTGATTGGCACGCTCAACGGCCGGCGCGTGGCTTTCCTGGCCCGCCACGGCCGAGGCCACCGCTACACGCCCAGCGAGGTGAACTACCGCGCCAATATCTACGCCTTCAAACTGCTGGGCGTGCCGCGGATTGTCTCCATCAGCGCCTGCGGCAGCCTGCGCGACGATTACGCCCCCGGCCACATCGTCATCCCGGACCAGATCTTCGACAACACGCGCGGCCGCGCCCGCACCTTCTTTGGCGACGGGCTGGTGGCCCACGTGGGCGTGGCGGATCCATTCTGCCCGCAGCTCTCCACCCAGCTGCTCAACGCCACCCGCGCCACCGCCGCCACGGTCCACGCCGGCGGCGCCTTTGTCACCATCGAAGGCCCGCGCTTCTCCACCAAAGCCGAGAGCTCGATCTTCCGCAAGCTGGGCCTGAGCCTGGTGGGCATGACGGCCTCGCCGGAAGCGTTTTTGGCGCGCGAAGCCGAGATCTGCTACGCCTGCATGGCGCACGTCACCGATTACGACGTCTGGCACCATTCCGAAGAGCCGGTGACCGTGGAGATGGTGATCCGCACGCTCCACCAGAACACGGCCCACGCCCAGCAGGCCATCGCCAACCTGGTGGCCCAGCTCCCCGCGGCCGCGCCCGACTGCGCGTGCCAGAGCGCGCTGGCGGACGCCCTCATCACGGCCCGCGATCACATTCCGGCGGAGGTGAAGGCGAAGCTCACGGCGCTGGTGGGCAAGTACGTTTAGGGGTAAGGTTAAAGCCAGGGGTTGGCGAGGGGGCGTTAGAACGGCGAGGCGTCCATCTTAAACCGTGAACCCGTGAGTGCCCCGAATGCGCGGCGCGAACTGCAGCTCCTGAGCCTGGCCGGCGCGCTGGTGCTGGCCGGCGTGGTCGCGCTCAGTTTGGCGCCTTATGCGCGCGCCGGAACCTGGCAGGCCGCCGGCGCGGATTGGCGCCTGTGGACGGTGCCGCCGGTCTGGCTGGCGTGCGCGGCCGGCGCGGCCTGGGCGGCCCGCCGCGCCCTGCCGGAGCATGACCCGTATGTGCTGCCCCTGGTCTATCTGCTGACGGGCTGGGGGCTGCTGCTCATCTGGCGGCTCGCGCCCGGCTTTGGCGTGCGGCAGACGGTCTGGCTGGGGGTGGCTACCGCGGCGCTGTGCGCGCTGCTGCTGACCCCCCGCGACCTGCGCTGGCTGCGCCGCTTTCGCTACACCTGGCTGGCCGCCGGCCTGGCGCTGGCCGCGCTCACCTTCCTCATCGGCGTCAACCCGGAGGGCCTCGGGCCGGCGCTGTGGCTGGGCGCGCTGGGCGTCTTCATTCAGCCGACCGAGATTCTCAAACTGTTGCTGGTGGTGTTCCTGGCCGCCTATCTGGCCGACCGCCGCGACCAACTCTTCCCCTCGCGCTCGCCCAACCCGCTCACGCGCCTGCCCTACGCGCTGCCCCTGCTGATCGTGTGGAGCTTCTCGATGCTCATCGTCATCGCCCAGCGCGATCTGGGCATGGGGACGTTGTTCTTTGGCGTCTTCCTGGTGATGCTGTATCTGGCCTCCGGACAGACCGTTTACCTGGCCGGCGGCGCCGTGCTGCTGCTCTTGGCGGGCGTGGTCGGCTACGCGCTCTTTGACGTGGTGCGCGTGCGGGTCGAAGCCTGGTGGAATCCGTGGCTGGACCCGAGCGGGCGCTCCTTTCAGATCGTGCAATCCCTGATCGCGCTGGCGGCCGGCGGCGTCTTCGGGCGCGGGCCGGGGCTGGGCGCGCCCACCCTGGTCCCGGTGGCGCATTCGGATTTCATCTTCGCGGCCCTGGGTGAGGAGTGGGGGCTGGCCGGCATGCTCGCGGCCCTGGCGCTGATCGCGGCGCTCGTCCTGCGCGGCCTGCACATCGCGTTGCGCGCCCACGGCGCGTTCCATCAGCTGCTGGCCGGCGGCCTGGCCGCCCTGCTCGGCCTGCAGGCGCTGCTCATCATCGGCGGCGTCATCCGGGCAGTGCCGCTGACCGGCGTGACCTTGCCGTTTATGAGCTACGGCGGCTCGTCGCTGCTGGTGAGCTTTATCATGGCCGGCTTCCTGCTCAAGCTCTCGGAAGCCCAATGACGCGCGCCCTCCAGCGTCTGGCGCTGGCCCTCTTGGCGGCGTTTGGCGGCCTGGCCCTCCTGGCCGGCTATTGGGCCGTGGTCCGCCAGACCGAGCTGCTCGCCCGCACCGATAACCCCCGGCGCTTGCTGCTGGAGCGCCGCTATCCGCGGGGCGCCATTCTGGACCGCCACGGCCTCGTCCTGGCGGAGGCGGCCGGCCAGCCCGGGGACTACACCCGCTTTTACCCGTATCCCGCGCTCGGCCCGGTGCTCGGCTATGTGTCGCCCGTGTACGGCACCGCGGGTGTGGAAGCGGCCGTTGACGCGCTCCTGCACGGCGAGGTCCGCGCCGACCCGCTCGCCCAGACCTGGGACGAACTGCTCGGCCGGCCCCCGCAGGGCCGGGCGGTGCGCCTGACGCTGGACCTGCGCCTGCAGCGTCTGGCCGACGAGGCCCTGGACGCGCGCGCCGGCGCCGTGATCGTGCTGGACCCGGCCACCGGCGAGCTCCTGGCGCTGGCGTCGCACCCCGGCTTCGATGCCAACACCCTGGAAACGGATTGGCCGGCCCTGGTCGCCGACGCGCGCGCGCCGCTCCTCAACCGCGCCACCGCGGCGCTGTACCAGCCCGGCAACGCCCTGCAGCCGGCCCTGCTGGCGGCCGCCCTGCAGGCGCAAGTGGCGGACCTGGCCGAGTATTTTCCGGGCGCGGGCAGCCTCCGCCTGCCGGATGGCGCGCTGGTGGCCTGCGCGACGCCCCCGCCCC
>JAGOBN010000592.1 GCA_017999235.1 Anaerolineales bacterium
GCCTCCGACGGGCGGCGGGACGGGATGGAGAACTGCAATGCGCCGTGTCGTCTACTCCCATATGGTGTCGCTCGACGGCTACATTGAGGCCGACGAGGCGTACACCGGCCCCAGCTGGGCGGTCTCGGATGAGGAACTCTCCCGCCACTTCGTCGAACTCGAACGCGGTGTGGATCTGCACTTGTATGGACGCCGGATCTACGAGCATCTGGCAGCCTGGTGGCCCATGGCGGATCAAAACCCGGCCCTGCCGGCGTATCTGGCGGAGTATGGCCGGCTGTGGAAGGCCAAGCCCAAGGTCGTTTTTTCCAGCCAGCTCCAGCAGACGGCGTGGAATGCCCGGCTGGTGAAAGACTCGGCGGCTGCGGAAGTCGCCGGGCTCAAGGCGCAGCCGGGCGGGGAGCTGGCTTTGTATGGCAGCGGGCTGGCCGCCAGCTTGATCCCGCTCGGCCTGGTCGATGAGTACCGGTTCTACGTTAATCCCGCCGTCCTGGGGCGCGGCCGGCCCATGTTCCCGGCGCTGGACCACGTGCTCCATTTGCAGCTCATCGAAACACGGGTCTTCGGCTGCGGGGCGGTGCTCTTGCGCTACACGCCCCGGACCGAAGCCCCTAGGCCGGCCGCATGAAATGGGTGGCCTTCTTCCGGAACGTCAATCTGGGGCAGCCCAAGAGCCCAACCCGCGCCCAGTTGGAAGCGGCCTTTCGGGAAGCGGGCGCCGAGGCGGCCGCTTCGTTTATGAGCAACGGCACCCTGCTCTTTTCCGTCGCGCGCGGTGCGCGGGCGTTGGCCGTTACCCGGCGGGCCGGCGTGATCTTGAGCCGGGTGTGCGGCTTGCATGAGCCCGGCTTTGTGTGTGATTTTCGGCGTCTGGCCGCCTGGGTCGCGGAAGACCCCTTCGCTGATCTCCCCGCGGCCGCCAGCGAGCGCTGCTTTTCCATCTTCGCGCCGGGGGCGGCGGCCGGCCTGGAACTGCCGCTGGTGGCGGCGCGCGCGGATTGCGTGGTCTTCCGGATCGACACCGACGCGGCTTTCAGTTACACCCGGATCATCGCCGGCCAGGCCGGCTATCCGACACCGGTGCTGGAAAAGGCGCTGCATCAGCCGGTGACGACGCGCGGCTGGACGACGATCCGACGCCTGGTGGCCAAACACGCCTAAGCGCCGCCGCCGGCGCTCGCCGGGAAATCCGAACCCCAATAATTGGGCGACCCAGACCAGGAGCCTCCGTGAGCGCGTATAACCCTCCTTTCCAGAGCGCCTTGTTTTACGCGGTTCAGAATGAGGATTACCAGACCGAGCTGGCGGTCTTGCGGCGGATATACCGCGGCGCGCCGTTGCGGGTGCTGGTGGTCGCGTCGGCGGGCGAAACCGCCCTGAGTCTGCTCACGCAGGATTTTGTCGCCGCCGTCGATGCCGTCGATATCAACCCGGCCCAACTGCACCTATGTGAATTGCGGCGGACGGCCACGGAACACCTGACGCCGGACGAGCAGCTGCTCCTGCTGGGCGCCGACCCCGCCGCCGTCGGCCCGGCCGGCGCGGCGCTCCGGGGGGAGCTGTTTCAGCGCCTGGCGCCCCACCTGCCTGAGCCGGCGCGCAGTTTCTGGGAGGCCGGCCGCGAGCGGGAGATCGCCTTTGGCGTCCAGCATGTGGGCCGGAATGAGGTGGTGATGCACGACCTCCAGGAGCGGCTGCGGGCCGCCGGCTTCGACCCGCTGCGGCGGCCCGTGGCCGACGCCGAACTGCCGGCCTGGCAGGCCGTCTATGTGGACTTAATGACGCCCGCCTATATCCGCGACCGGTTTGGCCTGCCGAGCGACGGGCTGGCCGCCCGGATCGCCGGGATCGCCGGTTATCTGGGGGAGTGCCATTTCCGGGCGCTGCAGCGGCCCCAGCCGGATCACAACCCCTTCCTCACAACCGTGTTTGCCAACGCGTATGCCGCCGGCGCGGCTGGGCGGCCGCTCTATCTGCAGGCCGAAGGCTGGGCGGCCCTGCGGCGCCAGGGAACCCGGGACCGGTTACGGCTGCTGACCGGCAGTATCCTCGACCAGATGACGGTCCAGGCGGCGGAGCATGGCCCGTATGATCTCATCAGCCTCTCGAATATCGCCGACTGGCTGACGGATACGCAATTTGGCGCGGCCGCGGCCGCTGTCTGCGCGTGTCTGCGGGACGGCGGCGCCCTGTTGACCCGGACCGGCACGCCCAGCCCGATGATCGTGGAGGTCACGGGCCAAGCCTTGCAGATGGATCCGGACTTCAATCGACAACTGGCGGAGATCGAGCGCGGCCCGTGGTTCCGCACCCTGGCTGCCGGCTTCCGGGTCTGACCGCGCTGCCCGTTATCCGCCGCGCGCCATGGAGCCCCGATGAACCTGGCTCAACTTTTTTTGCAGCGCTATGATCCGCTGTGCGCGTTCTGGCTGGAGGATTTCTGGACCCAGGTGCCGGCCGACCTGTTGCGCCGGCGCCCGCATCCCCGCGTTAACTCACTGGCCTGGAATCTGTGGCATCTGGCGCGCGTGGAAGACGCCGGCCTCAACGCCTTTGTGGCGGAGCGCGCGCAGGTGCTGGATGACGGGGATTGGCCGCGCCGCCTGAATGTGCCCTGGCGGCATCATGGGTCCGCGATGTCCTTCGCGGAGGTGGATGAGCTGAGCCAGCGGATCGACCTGCCGGCCCTGCGGGAGTACGCCGGCGCGGTCCAAGCGCGGACGCGCGCGGTGGTCGGCGCGCTGACCCTGGACCAGCTGGATGCGGTCCTGGACGCGGACCGGCTGCGGGTGATCCTGTTTGACGAGGGCCTGGCCCACCCGCACGCGGCCGGCCTGTTCGAGACCTACCACGGCTGGAATAAAGGCCAGTGCCTGTTCAACTTCGGTCTGACCCATCCCTATCAGCACGTCGGAGAGATGGGCGTCATCGCCAGCCTGCTGGGCGTGGAGTTCGACTAACCGCCGGCCGCCTCAGCCAGCGCGACCCGTTCGTAGCGGGTGTGGCTGCCGGCGAAATTGGAAAGCCCGATCTGGCCCCGCGCGTAGGGCGCGGCCGGATCAGTCCAGGTCAACCGCTGCTGGCCGTCAACCCACACCGTCAGCGCCGGCCCGCGGGCGTCCACGCGGAAGCTATAACGCTGACCCAGACGCCACGGCTGGGCCGCTTCCGCCACGGCCGTATAGCCCCCCGCATTTTTATAAAGCACCAGCCGGCCTCCCGGCGCCAGCCCCACGGCGTACGAACGCCGGGCGCCCTGCACGCGCACGTTAAGGTTGTGGTGGTCGCCGGCCAGCGGCACCAAGTCCACGGTCAGGGACAGGTCTTCCCAACGGTCGTCGCCCATGTACGTC
>JAGOBN010000039.1 GCA_017999235.1 Anaerolineales bacterium
CGGCCGCCGATTGGCCGCGCCTGTTCCAGCCGTTCACCCAGCTCGACTCGGGCCTGGCGCGCCAGCATGAGGGCGCCGGCCTCGGCCTGGCGCTGGTGAGCCGGCTGGCGGAGCTGCACGGCGGGAGCGTGGCGGTGGATAGTGCCGGCGTGCCTGGGCTGGGGAGTTGTTTCAGCGTGACTTTGCCGTGGCGGTCGGTCGAGCCGCCGGCCGCCGCGCCCGCGCCCGCCATCCGCGCCGCCGCGCCGGTCCGGCCTGGCGTGCGCGTGCTGGTGGCGGAGGACAACGAATACAACCTCCACGCCATCGGCCCGTACCTGGAGCACCTCGGGTACACCGTGGTCCTCGCGCGCCATGGGCAGCAGGCCGTTGACCTGGCCGTGGCCCAGCGGCCGGCGCTGATCTTGATGGATGTGCAGATGCCGGTCCTGGACGGCCTGGAAGCCACGCGGCGTCTGCGCGCGGTGCCGGCGCTGGCTGCCACGCCGATCATTGCGCTGACCGCGCTGACCATGCCGGGCGACCAGGAGCGCTGTCTGCAGGCCGGCGCCAGCGATTACCTGAGCAAGCCGGTGAGTTTGAAGGACCTGGGCGAACGGGTGGCGCACTGGCTGAGCGTGGCGCCGGCGTTGGGGGTGGAATAGTTGGGCCGGACCGCGGTACATCTGGCCGCGCCGTTGACTGTGTTATAAGATCACCCTATGAGTACTGGCCGCCTGATTCGTCTGACAAGTTTAGCGTCCTGCGCGGGTTGAGCGGGCAAGGCGGGTCCTGGGACCCTGGCGCACGTGGTGCGCCCCCTTGCGGAACTCTTCCCGGCCGCGGACTATCCCGCGCTGCTGGTGGGCTTGGGCGCGCCCGACGACGCCGCCGTCTACCAGTTGAACGCCGAGCAAGCGATCATCGCCACGGCTGATTTTTTCCCGCCGGTGGTGGATGATCCCTACGCTTACGGCGCGATTGCGGCCGCCAACGCCCTGTCTGATATTTACGCGATGGGCGGCGCGCCGCTGTTTGCGTTGAACCTGGCGGCGTTTCCCGAAGACCTGCCGGCGGAGATCACGGCCGCCATCCTGCGCGGCGGCGCGGAGACGGTGCGCGCAGCCGGCGCCGTCATCGCCGGCGGCCACACCATCCTGGATAAAGAGCCCAAATACGGTCTGGCGGTCACCGGCCTGGCGCATCCGGACGCCCTGTTTACCAAAGGCGGTGCGCGGCCGGGCGATCAGCTGGTTTTGACGAAGCCGCTGGGGACCGGCGTGCTCACCACTGCCCACAAGCAGGGCCGGGCCACCCCGGCCGAACTTGACGCGGCGGTGGCCGCGATGCTGCGCCTCAACCGCGCCGCCAGCCAAGCCGCGCGGCACGTGGGGGCGCGCGGCGTCACGGATATCACCGGTTTTGGGCTGCTGGGCCACGCCCATGAGATGGCGCACCTGGCCGGCGCGCGCTTTGTCCTGGAGTACGCGGCTCTGCCGTGGCTGCCGGGCGCGCGGCAGCACGCCGCCGCCTGGGGCTTTCCGGGCGGCGCCACGCGCAATGCCGAATACTTTGGAACGTGGGCGCGGTACGAGCGCGCCCTGGAAGAGTGGGAAAAGCACCTGCTGTTTGATCCGCAGACCTCCGGCGGTTTGCTGATCGCGGCGCCGGCCGGCCGCGCCGCCGACCTGTTGGCGGAATTGCAGGCGGCGGGTGAACCCGGCTGGCTCATCGGCGGCGTGGAACCTGGCGCCGGCGAGATCGTCATCCGCTGACCCCGCGTGTCACCGGGGCGGGACAGAACGACTATGCGTTTCTATTGCCGTTTGGGGATCGTCGGGGGGCTGATGGCGGGCGGTCTGGCCGCCAGCCTCCTGCTGGCGCGGCCCGTTCTGGCCCGGGGCGCTCAGCCGGCGGCCGCCGCCGGCCTCATCACCGTCACCACCACGCTGGATGAATTTGACGCCGCGCCCAACGGGCAGTGCTCGTTGCGCGAGGCCATTCAGACTCTCAATACCGGCGCGGCCTTTGGCGGCTGTCCCGCCGGCCTGGCCGGTGACACCATCCTGCTCGCGGACGGCGCGACGTACGCGCTCACCCGCGCCGGCGCCGACGAAGATGCCAACGCCACCGGCGACCTGGATGTGCTGGTGAGCCTGAGGCTCCAGCCGGTCAGCGGGCGCGCCGCCCTCAGCGCCGCCGGCCTCGGCGACCGCGTCCTGGAGACGCAGGCCGGGGTGATCACCTTGCAGGACCTGACCCTCACCGGCGGCGACGTGACCGGCTTGGTGACTCCCTATGGCGGCGGGCTTCGCAACACGGCCACGGTGACCCTGACGCGCGTCGACCTCACCCACAATCGGGCGCTGATGGGCGGCGGGGTGTTCAATGAGAGCGGGGCGCCGGGGCTGACCGTGGAGCTCGGCCTCATCGCGCAAAACACCGCCCAGATGGATGGCGGCGGCATTTACAACCGGGCCGCGCTGCTCTTGACCAACAGCAGCGTGATCAGCAACAGCGCCAGCAACCTGGCCGGCGGCCTGTATAACGAGGCAGTCGCGGCCGTGGTGCTCCGCAATACGACGGTCAGCAGCAACACCGTGACCGTGGGGGATGGCGGTGGCCTCTATAACGTGGGGACGGGCCAAGGGATGACCCTGAACAACGTCACTGTGACCGGGAACTACGCCAACAACAACGCCGGCGGTCTGCACAATGGCGGCCCGCTGAAGATCGCCAACTCGGTGCTGGCCGGGAATCTATCCAGCCAGGACGCGGACTGCTGGGGGACCGGCATGTTTGAGTCTAAGGGCTATAACGTGCTGGGCGCGGGGGCGGCGGCCGCTTGCGCGTTGACGGGCAACGTGGCGACCGTTGTTAGCACCACGGCGCCGCTGCTGGGACCGTTGGCCGAGAACGGCGGGCGTACCCTCACGCATGCCCTATTGGCCGGCAGCCCGGCCCTGGACCAAGGCAATCCGGCCGCGCCGGCCGGCGGCTGGACCTGTGAAACCGCGGATCAGCGCGGGATTACGCGCATAGGGCGCTGTGACGCCGGCGCCTATGACACGGGTCTGTTGGTCCAGCTCTTCCTGCCGCTCGTGACCCGCCAGCCCTAAGCCTCCGACAACACCCCCGTCATCGGCAGCGTGGCCCCGCCATCCATGAGGAGCGTCTGCCCGCGGATCATGTCTGCGGCCGGCGAACAGAGGAAGGCTACCACGCCGGCCACATCCTCAGGCGTCACCAGCCGGCCGGCCGGGGTGGAGGCCGCCGTGCGGTCCAACAGCCCCTCATCCCGCAAGGCCGCAAAATGCTTGAGCGCGTCGGTGGCCACGATGCCGGGCGAGACCGCGTTAACCACGATCTGGTGCGGCGCTAACTCCACCGCCAAGTAGCGGGTGAGGGCCTCCAGCGCGGCCTTGCTCGCGCCCACCACCACATAGTCCGGCAGCACCCGGAACGAGCCGGGGCTAGAGACGCTGACAATGCGGCCGCCCCCGCGCGCTATCATGCTGGGCGCCGCGCGCTGCGCGCAGAACAGCGCCGCGCGGGCGTTGATGTTCATGGTCCAATCCCAGCCTTTAACTTTCTGCTCCAGCACCGGCCGGTTGTATCCGGAAGCGGCGTTGTTGATCAGGATGTCCACGCCGCCCAGGGCGCGTTCGGCCTCGCCCATGAGCGCGTCAATGCCCTCCGGTGTGCCGACGTCGGCTTTGACGATGACGGCCCGCCGGCCCAGCGCGGCCACCGCCGCCGCGGTCTCCTCCGCCGGCGCGCGGTTGCGGAAAAAATTAACCACCACGTCGGCGCCGTCCGCGGCCAGCCGCACGGCGATGGCGCGGCCAATGCCGCGTCCCGAACCGGTAACCACGGCGACTTTGTTCGCAAATAGCATCGTCAACTCCCCGCGCGGCGCGGCGGCCGCCGTCACTGCCACAGAATGGGTTTGAGAAGCGCGCGGTCAAATTCCGCCAGCCGCTCCGGCCCGAGCGCCTCGACGGCGGCCTGCGCGGCCTGGGCGTCGGCGCGCAGCTGATCCACATCCACGCCCCGGCAGACGGCGGGCAGCGGCGTCAGCCATTGGCGCACGCGCAAAAACATCTTCACCGCGCCGGCGTAATTGCCGCGCTCAATCTGCAAATACGCCACGGCCACCTGGAGCAGGGCGCGGTACAGCTCGCGGCCCGGGCCGGCGTCCGCGTTCCAGGCGTGTTCCAGCGCCTCATGCGCCTCAAAAAACTCCCGCTGATTGAAGAGCGCCAGGCCGGCGCGGGCCAGCTCGGAGAGCGGGGTCAGGCAAGCCGTCTCCAGGGCCGCCAGGTCGACCGGCCGGGCATGTTTCTGGATCAGGCCAGGCAGATCGCGCATCAGCGCGCTTTTGGCTAACACCACATCGCAGCCGACATCCAGCGCGCGGGCGCGCAGATCCAGATCCACATGCGGGCCAAAGGCCAGAACCGGCCGGCGGCGCGTGGCCGGCGAGGACTTCAGCGCCGCCACATACTCCGGCCAGGGGAGCGCGCTGCTCAAATCCACCAGCACCAGCGCCGGCTGCCACTCCACCACGCGGCGCAGAAATGCGCCGGCGCGGCCGGTGAGCGGTTCGCCCACAGTCCGCGGGGCGGTTTCGGGGCCGGCGGCCTCGTCTCGTTCCACCCACTGGACCCGATAGCCCGCGGCGCGCGCCGCGGCCTCGATCGGCGCGACGAAGAAAAGATCGGTGACCAGGCCCAGGATGACGGGCGCGGGTTCGGCGGAGCTCATGGATAGCCCGAAGGCGGCAGAGTCGCGATCGGGCCTTCATACCCGCTGGCCTCCGGGGTGGCGGTGGGTGTGGCCGGGATGGCCCTTTCGGTCTGGGTGGCGGTGCCGGCCAGCGTGGGTGTGGCGGCGGCCGGGGCCGCCGTCGTGGGCGCCAGCGGGGCCAGCGTCACCGGGGTAGCGGTGGCCAGGCTGAGATCCACGGTCGCGGCCGCCGTGGGCGTGGCCCCCACCCAGCCGGGCGGCGTGGCCGTCCAGGTGGGCGGCAGGGTGGGGGCGCCGAGGGCGCCGACGGGCTCGGTGGGCAGCGCGCCGGCCCAGGGGGTGCGGGTAGGCGGCGGAAACGGGTTCAGCGAGCTCTGCGGATTGAAAAAGACCAGGGTGATCAGCCCGCAGGCACACAGGGTGGAGGCCAGGGTGACGCCGGTTAGGGCGTTCCATAAAATGGCGGGCAGCGGGCGGCGCAGTTGCGGTTCAGTAGGAATCATGCCGTTGGGGTGAAGCGCTCGGCCAGGGCCACGCGCTCGCGAATGGGGGGATGGGACGCGAACAAGAAAACGACCCATGGCTCGGGGTCCACCTCGGCCAGATTCTGGTTCGCCAGGCGGACAAAGGCGTTGATGAAATCGGCCGGCCGGCCGGTGGCCGCCAGCGCATATTGATCCGCCAGGCGCTCGCGCCAGCGCGAGAACGCGTTTTGGATCGGCAGCAGGATCAGCCCGAAGGCGCCCAGGGTTAAGGTCAGCAGGGGCAGGGCGGCGATATCGGCCGGCCCCGCGAAGCCCAGCGCCGCCGTGCCGGCGCGCAGCACCTCGGCGGCCAGCGCCAGGCCGGCCAGCGTGGAGACGGCGCTGAATGCCAAGTAGAGGGGGATGTCCCGGTGGACGTGATGGCCTAACTCGTGGGCGATCACCACTTCCACTTCATCCGGAGTGAAGGCCTCCAGCAGGGTATCGCCCAGGATGATGCGCCGGGTGCGGCCCAAACCGGTCAGGGCGGCATTGGCCGCCCGAGTCCGCCGGCTCATATCAAACCGGAAGACGCCGGCCACGCGCGTGCCGGCCCGCTCGGCCAGGGCCGTCAGCCGGCGCGCCAGATCGGCGTATTCGGCGCCCAGCGGCACATAGCGGTTGAACAGCGGCATGATCACCACCGGCGCCAGATTGCTCAGGAGGATAGACAGCAGCAGATACGCGCCGGCCGCCCACAGCCACCACAGGTCGCCTGTAACACGCAGCAGCCAGTACAGGCCGGAGAGCAGGGGCAGGCCCAGCAGCGCGCTCAGGCCCAGGCTGAGCGCCTGATCTTTGACCCAGCCGGCCAGCGTCTGGGTGGATTGATCGTACCGGCGCGGGAGCACGAAGCCGGCGTAGTAGGCCAGCGGCAGGCCGGCGGCTTCTAATGCGAGAAAGAACAGCGCTCCAAAGGCCAGCACCAGCAGCCAATCGTTCTGGATGAGGGTCGCCAGCCAGGTTTTGAGCCCGCCGGCCCAGCCGAAGACCAGCCAGGCGCTGAGGAGCGCGCCGCTGAGGATAATCTCGGCCAGGAACAGGCGCCGGCGGAGCCGCGCATACGCGCGCGCGCGGGCCTGCCGCTGTGGATCAAGCGCTACCGGGGTCGACATGGCGCGGATTGTAGCATACCCACTTTGGCCGGCCGGCCGGATCAAGTGTGCTAGAATCACGGCGCGAACCAACCGGTTCGCTTTTGATTTCCCCGACGAAGCCCATGACTCCGGTGTTGCCTTTGATCGTGCTGGTGATCGGCACGGGGGCGTTGTTGCTCAGCCTGCTGCCGCGCGCACCCTACGCCGCCCCCACGGCGATTGGGGCGATGGCGGCCGCTTGGCTGGGCGTGGCATTGCTGGGGCTCAACCTGCCCGCCGGCGCCGTCATCTCCAATTGGGCGCCCACGGCTTTGCTGCCCGTGGGCCTGTATCTGGAAGCGGATAGCTCCGCCTGGCTCCTGGCTTGGGGGCTGGTCAGCGTCAGCCTGGCCACGCTGGTCACCGGCCTTTCCCGGCCGGGCGGCCGGCGGTTAGCCGCGCGCGGCGCCATCTTGCTGCTGACGCTGGTCGGTCTGGCCGCGCTGATGTCCGGCAATCTGGTCACGCTGGTGATGGGCTGGGCGGGCCTGGATTTCATCTACTTTGCCATCCTGATCTTGTTGGCGCGCGGCGAGGGCATCCAGCCGCAGGCCGTCTTGCATCTCACCTTCAGTTCGCTCGGCACAGTGTTTGCCTTGGGAGCGGTGCTGCTCATCGGCCGGCAAAGCCCAGACTTGACCTGGCTGGCGGCCAACGCTTCGCCCGGCGCGGTGCTGTTGATGACGCTGGCGGCGGTCTTCCGGCTGGGCCTCTTCCCGCTCCACTTGGGTCTGCCGGTGGAGGCGAATGTGCGTCAGGGGTTGGGGACCCTGCTGCGCTTGATTCCCGCGGCGGTGGCCTTGCAGGCGGTGGGCCGGTTGGCCGTCGTCGGCGTGCCGGAGGCGGTGCGGCCCTGGCTGACGGCTTTTGGCGTGGCGGCCGCGCTGGTGGGCGCGGTCCAGCTTTGGAACTCCGACGAGCCCCGCCAAGGCCTGACCTTTGTGGTGATCACGCAATCCGGCCTGGCGCTGCTGAGCGCGTTGTGGGCGGGGCCGCAGGCCGTCAGCGCCGTCACCTTGACGTCGCTGGCGCTGGTGCTGGGGGGCGGGCTGGTGTTTCTGGCCAATGGTTTTGATGAGCAGCGCCCGTGGCTGACGGCGCTGCCAGGGCTGGGCGCGGCGGCCCTGGCCGGCGCTCCGCTCACGGTTGGTTTCTTTGGCCTGCAACAACTCTGGGCTAACTGGCTGGCGAGCGGGCACTGGGGTCTGGGCTTGGCGCTGGCCGGCACGGCGGTGGCGTTGATCTTATTCACGGGCGGATTGCTGCGCGTGATCAGCTGGCCGGGGGATCCGGTGGAGGGCGGGGCCATCGGGCTGGCCGGCTATGGGATTGGCCTGGGGCTGCTGGCGCTGCTGGTCATCCTTGGCGGCGGGTTGGCGGGGCCGGCGAGCGGCCTGATGGGCGCGCCCGCGGCCGCCAACCCGTTTGGGAATGTCAACGGCTGGGGGCTGGGTTTGCTGGGGGTGTGCCTGGGCGCGGGCGCGGCGTTATGGCGGTTCGAGGCGCTGGCGCGGACGCGCACCGAAGCGGCGGCGGAGGGCTTAGCCGCCGTGCTGCGCCTGGCCTGGCTCTACCGGCTGGCCTGGGGCGTGATCCGCGTGGTGGATGGCGTCATGTCCACGCTGGCCGGCATCTGGGAAGGCGAAGGCGCGTTGTTGTGGGCCATGGTGATCACCCTGGTGCTGCTCCTGCTGGTGCGCCCATGATCGAATGGATTTCAACCCTCACCGCGCCGATCCTGATCGGGCTCTACCTGACCGCCGTCATCTTAAGTCTGACCATGGACTGGCGGCTGCGCTTTGGCGGCCTGGCGGCGCAATATGCCCTGACGGCGGCGCTGATGGCGCCGCTGGTGATCTGGCAGGTGGCGGCGGTCAAAGCGGTCGTGGGGGTATTGATTGTGGTGATCTTGTTCATCTCCGGCCGCGCGGTGGGCTTTGGCCGGCCGCCCGCTGCCGGAGCGCCCCCGGCCGGCCGGCTGGCGGCCTGGCGCCGCATCGAATTTCAGACCAACTTGCCGTTTCGGATTACGGCCGCGCTGTTGGGAACGGTGGCGGCCTGGTTTTTTGTCACCGAACTAGGGATGGTGGTGCCGGGTCTGTCCCCGGCGCTGAACCTGGCCGGCATGGAGCTCATCGTCCTGGGGTTGATCAGCCTGGGCCTGACCGAGGAGCCGCTCAACGCCGGTATTGCCTTGTTGATGCTGTTCAACGGTTTTGAATTGTTGTACACGCCGGTGGAGCGTTCGCTGACGGTGGCCGGCCTGCTGGCGGCCGTCAACTTCGGCGTGGCCCTGGCCGTCAGCCACCTTACCTGGCTGCGGCATCACACCTGGGATGGGGCGGAATGATCCCGACGCCGCTGATTTTTGTGCTGGCCCCCTGGCTGGCGGTGCCCGCCATCTACGCGCTCCGGGTGCGGGGGTGGCGGACCGCCGAGACCCTCGCGGCGGTGGCGGCGGCGGCGGGGCTGGCGGGGCTGGCGGCCTTTTTGCCGCTGGCGGCGCCGCCGTATCTGACGGATACCTTCAGCGTCCTGGGCCGGCAGTTTGTGATGATGCCGGCCGACCGGGCGGCGCTGACCCAGAGCTTTGCGCTGGCGGCCCTGATCTTCCTGGGCGCCGGCCTGCAGACGCAGGGGCGTTACTTTCTGGCCGCCGGCGTGGGTATTCTGGGTTTGCAGGCGGCGGCGCTGCTGGTGCGGCCATTCTTGTATTCCGCTATCTTCATCGAGCTGGGCGCCGCGATTTCCGTGCTGATGCTCACGGACGAAGCGCACCCCGCCACCACCGGCGCCCTGCGGTTCCTGATCTACACTACCCTGGGGGTGCCTTTCATCCTGTTCGCGGGCTGGCTGATTGAATCGGGCGCGGCCAACCCGGGCGACCCCGCCTACCTGTCCCAGGCCGCCTTCTTCCTGACGGCCGGCTTTGCCCTGTGGCTCGCGGTGGTCCCCTTCCACAGCTGGCTGCCAGTGATGGCCCAGGACGCGCCGCCTCTGGCCACGGCCTTTGTCACCGCCGTCATGCGCGCGCCGATGATCTTCCTGCTGCTCAAACTATTGGATACGTATGGCTGGCTGGCCGAGACGCCGCTGTTTGCCAATGGCCTGGTGCTGGCGGGGGCCAGCATGGTGATCTTAGGGGCGCTGTTTGTCTTTGGCCAGCGCAACCTGGGGCGCAGCGTGGGCTACGCTTTGCTGATTGAATTTGGGGCAGTGCTGCTGGCGGTGGCGCTGGGGACGCGGGCCGGGGTGGAGGCAACGCTGGCCGCGCTGGCCATGCGCGGACCAGGGCTGTGGCTGTGGGCCATGGGGCTGGATCAACTGCGCCGGGCGGCGCGGGCGCGAGATCCGGAGCGCGCCGGCAGCGGGGACGATTTTGCAGCGCTGGGCGGCCTGGGCTGGCGGTATCCGTTTGCGGTGACGGCGGTGGCGGTGGGCATGCTTTCGCTGGTGGGCGTGCCGCTGATGGCGGGTTTCCCGGCGCGCTGGGCCTTGCTGCGCCTATTGGCTGAGCAGACGCCGGCCCTGGCGGCGGTGCTGCTGGCGGCCATGACCAGTGTGGGCCTGGTGGTGTTTCGCGGGCTGGCGGCCATGACCACGCCGCGCTCGTCCGATGAAGTGATTGAACCGCGCGAAAGCCGGCCGGCGATGGTGGCGTTTTGTTTCGGGGTGGGGGTGGTCCTGCTGCTGGGCGCCTTCCCGCAGTGGATCTTGCCCAGCGTGGCCAGCGGCGCGGCCTTTACCCGCTTCGGGCCGTAAGCGCGTCTTCAGGCCTCGGCGTACAACGCCTCCACGGCTGGGATAATCACGCGCCAATCGTAGCGGGCGCGCACAAAGGCGCGGCCGGCGGCGGCCAGCGCGCGGGCGCGGGGCTCATCGCCCAGCAGGTCCGCCACGGCCTCCGCAAAACTCGCCGGCTCATCCGCCAAGATCAACTCCTGTCCGGAAGTCACCGGGAAACCCTCCGCCCCCACGGTGGTCGAGACAATCGGCCGGCCCAGCGCCATCGCTTCCAACAACTTAAAGCGCGTGCCCCCGCCCATCCGCAAAGGCGCCACATACACGCCGGCGCGGGCAATATACGGCCGGGTGTCTTCCACCGCGCCGGTGACCACCAGGCCGGCCTGCCCGTGCAACGCCCGCACCGCCGGCGTCGGCTTCTGGCCCACGATGAGGCCCTCGGCCGCGGGCACGCGGGCGCGCAGGCGCGGCCAGATCTCGCGCGCAAACCACAGCACCGCGTCCACATTCGGGCGATAGTCCATCTTGCCGGTGAAGACCACGGCCGGGCCGGACGCCTCCGCCGCAAAGCCGGCATAGTCATCCACATCAATCCCGTTGGGGACCAGCACCGGCCGCAGACCGGGGACCAGCGCGGCCAGCGCGGCCGCGTCCTCCGGGGAAACGCAGGTGACGGCGCTGACGGCGCGGCCGACTTCGGCCTCCAGCCGCCGCAGCCGCCGCCACTGCACGTGCGAGTAGAGCGCCGCCGGCCAGCGTGCTGGGCGGGCCAGATCGGTGCGCGCCGCGCGGCGCTGCAAAAGATACTCGACGTTGTGCGCGTCATAGATCACGCGGCGCGGGGTCAGCGCGGGGTCCAGGCCCGCCAAGTATGGCGCCAACTCCAACCCTTCCACATGCAGGCCGTCAAAGGCCTGTTCGCGCAGGAGCTGCCGCAAAGCAGCTGCGAAGGCCGGGGACCACAAGCGCCGGGCCAGGTCCGGCTCTGGTGAGAGCAGGGTGCGCACCCGGTCCCAGCGGGTGCGGGCGGGGGCCGGGATGGCCGCCACGTGCTGGCAGGCCTCCAGCAGTTCGCCGGCCAGCGCGGCCTGGCCCGGCTCTAGAAACGTCAACAGGGTGATCGTGTGCCGGCGGCTGAGGTGCCGCACGAGGCCCCAATTGCGGATGGCCGTACCCTGGCGCGGGGGGTACGGCGCTTGAGGGGTGAGGAAGAGCAGGTTCACGCCGGCCTGCGGCCGTCACACAGCCGGCGCAAGGTCTGGACGAGCAGGCGATGCTCCACCTGGTGGACCCGCGCCTCCAGCGCGCCCAGCGTGTCATCCGGCTGGATCGGGACAATCTCCTGGGCCAGCACCGGGCCGCTGTCCACGCCTTCATCTGGCACCTGATGCACCATGACGCCCGTGTGCGCGATCTGGCCCTGGCGATAGGCCTCGTAGGCGCGCTCAATGGCATGCTGGCCCGGAAAAGCGCCCGGCAACGCGGGATGCAGGTTGATCACGCGCTCCGGGAAGCGGCTGAGAAAATCGGTGGAGAGCACGCGCATCCAGCCGGCCAGCACCACCCAATCCGGCCGGAACGTTTCCACCAAGCCGGCCAATTCCGCATCGTATTCGCGCCGAGTCTGGGTGGCGCGGCGCGGCTTGAAGATGGCGGGGACCAGCGCGTGCTGGGCGCGGATGAGGCCGTAGGCGCCGGGTTTGTTGCTGATGACGGCCGCCACCTGGGCCGGGAGCAAACCCACCGCGCAGGCATCCAGAATGGCCTGGAGATTAGAGCCGCCGCCCGAGATCAGCACCACCAGGCGTTTGGTGAGCGGGACCGTCGTCATGTCAGCGTCACCCGCCGTTCGCCGGCCGTCAGCTCTCCGATCATCACGCTGTCAGCGGGCAGCCGCGCGAGCAGGGCTGGCGCGTCCGCGCGCGCGGTGATCACCACCATTCCCACCCCCATGTTGAACACTCGGTACATCTCGGCGGCGGGGATCGCGCCGCGCTGCTGGATCAGCTGGAACACGGGCGGCACCGGCCAGGCGGCGGTGTGGATTACGGCGCCCACGCCGGCCGGCAGGACGCGCGGGACGTTCTCAATGAAGCCCCCGCCGGTGAGGTGCGCCAGGGCCTTGATGGGCGAGGCCGGCTGGCTGACGATGGGCCACAGGTCGGCGAGATACGAGCGATGCGGCGCGAGCAGCGCTTCGGCCAAAGGCAAGCCCAACTCCGGAAAGACCGTGTCGAGCGGCACGCCCTCGCAGACCCGCCGGATGAGCGAGTAGCCGTTGGTGTGCGGGCCGGACGAGCGCAGGCCGATCAGCACATCGC
>JAGOBN010000040.1 GCA_017999235.1 Anaerolineales bacterium
GAACCGGCCTTGCCGCCGGTCAAGGTTAGCGGCGGGTTTTACGCCGCGCCGGCCAGCTCGGCATAATCTTCCTTGACCGTGTGATCGGGGGTGGCCCCAAACAGACTCAAGAGCTCGGTGATGATGGCGGCCTTGTCCTTGGCATCGCGGCGGGACCAGGTGCGGGACTTGATTTCAATGAAGAAGCCGTCGCGTTTGGGCTGGATCAGTTGATCCAAATTGATGAAGAACTCCACGCCCCGGAAGACCACCAGCCAGCGCTGGCGGTTTTTCTCCACCTCGCGCTCCTCGGCCGGCTTGAAGTATTCGCGGTAGAAGCGCAGGGAGTGGGTGGCCGGCGCCAGATAGCGGGAGCGCGAGAGCAGCACCGAGCCGAACTCCGCCTCGCGCGCCTGGCCGGTGAGCGTCAACCGAGAGCGCACGGTGGTGACCTGGCCCTTGTCATCCAGGAACTCATCCTCGCGGAAACGCAGGCGGCCCTGGGCGGGGTCGGCGAAGAGGAAGTAGTTGTCGTACTCGTGATAATGGCGCCGGCGGATGACGGTCACCTGTTTGCTTTCCAGCACGCTCAGCACCGGCTCGGCGGCCGGCAGGTGGGCCTTCACTTGGACCTCGAAGCTCTCCTCTTCCACCGCGCCGCCGATGGCGATGAGCTTCTGCAGGACGCTGCCCTCGCGCTGGATGAGGAAGTGGTCGATGCGCTTGGCGTAGTCGCCGGCCGCCAGGAGCAGATCGCGCTCGTCCACGGTCAGGAGTTTTTGTTCGCGCATCAGCCAGCGGCCGTTCACCATCACGTCGGTGACATCCGGGCCGTGGGCCGCGTACACCAGCTGCGAGTACACGGCGTTGGGGTCGTGCGTGAATTTGGGCGAGTTGTGCAGACGGTCGAGGTCCACCAGGATCAGGTCGGCGCGCTTGCCGGCCTCCAGGGTGCCGGCCAGGTGGCCGATGTGCAGGGCCCGGGCGCCCAGGCGCGTGGCCATGGTCAGCGCCGCGCGGGCCGGCAGCAGGGTCGGGTCGCCGCCGACGCCCTTGGCCAGCAGGGCGGCCAGGCGCACTTCCTCGAACATATCCAGGTCGTTGTTGGAGGCCGGCCCGTCGGTGCCGATGCCCACGTTCAGGCCCAGGTCCAGCATCTTGACCACCGGCGCCACGCCGGAGGCCAGTTTGAGGTTGCTGGTGGGGTTGTGGGCCACGCCGGCGCCGGCGTTCTTGAGCGTCCGCATCTCGCCTTCGTCGACGTGGACGCAGTGGGCGGCCAGCACCTTGGCCTCCAGCAGGCGCTGCTTCTTGACCCAGGGCACCACCGGCATGCCGTGCTCCCGGCGCGAGTTCTCCACCTCCAGCAGGGTCTCGGAGAGGTGGACGTGCAGGGGGACATCAAACTCCTGGGCCAGGGCCGAACAGGCCTGCAGGATTTCCGGCGTGCAGGTGTAGGGCGCATGCGGGGCCGGCGCCGGCACGATCAGCGGGTGGTCCTTCCAGCGCAGGATGAAGTCGCGGGCCAGGGCCAGCGAGTCCTCGTAGCTGCCGGCGTCCGGGGTGGGGAACTTCAGCACGGTCTGGCCGCACAGCGCGCGCATGCCGGCCGCGGACGCGGCCTGGGCCACGCTCTCCTCGAAGTAGTACATATCCGCAAAGGACGTGATGCCGGAGCGGATCATCTCCGCGCAGGCCAGGCCGGTGCCCAGCCGGACGAAGTCCGGCGACACAAATTCGCGCTCCACCGGCATCATGTACCCCATCAGCCAGACATCCAGGCGCAGGTCATCGGCCAGACCGCGCAGCAGGGTCATGGGGACGTGGGTGTGGGCGTTGACCAGGCCCGGCATGAGCACCCGGCCGCCGCAGTCCACGGTCTGCGCGGCCGTGTACTCGGCCGCCAGCTGGCGGGCCGGCCCGACCGCCACGATCTGGTCGCCGGCCACCGCCACCGCGCCGGCCGCATATTGGGTGTAGGCTTCATCCATCGTCAACACGATGGCGTTGGTCAGGAGGATATCGCAGGTGGGCATAGCGTCTCCGCGGGTGGGATAGTTGAACGATTATAATACCGCGCGGGAGGCCCCTGATGCCGAAAAATTATGACCCGGCGGTGACGCCGCCCAACGCCCAGCGCCGGCCTAAAAATGCCCGCGACGACGCCTGGGTGCGCGCCTTTCTGGAGCGCGCCGAGATTGGGCATGTGGCCACCGGCTGGGGCGACCAGCCCTTCTTGACGCCGACCACCTTCTGGTATGACGCGGCCGGCCACCAGATCGCCTTTCACTCCAATGTGGTCGGCCGAGTGCGCGCCAACGCCGAACAGCAGGACCGCGTGTGCTTCGAAACCAGCACGTTTGGGCGCTTCCTGCCCAGCAACATCGCCATCGAGTTCAGCGTGCAGTACGCCAGCGTGGTGGTCTTTGGGCGGGTGCGGGTGGTGGCCGAGCCGGACGAGCAGCGCCGGCTGTTGACGGGCCTGCTGGGGAAGTATTTCCCCAGCCTGACCGCCGGCCGCGAGTACCGGCCGATCACGGAGCCGGAATTGAAGCGCACCAGCGTGTACGCCATCGCCATTGAGAGCTGGAGCGGCAAGGAAAACTGGGCGGAGCGGGCCGACCAGAGCGACGCCTGGCCGCCGTTGCCGGAGGACATGCTATGAAGACCGTTGACCTGATTATCAATAAGCGTGACGGCCGCGAACTCTCGGCCGCCGAGATCGAGTTTTTTATCCAGGGGCTGACCAGCGGCGCGATCCCGGATTACCAGGCCGCGGCCTGGGCGATGGCGGTCTTCTTCCAGGGCATGACGCCGCGCGAGATGACGGACCTGACCCTGGCGATGGCGCACTCCGGCGAGATGATCGATCTGCGCGACACGGTGCCGTTTGCCGTGGACAAACACTCCACCGGCGGCGTGGGCGATAAGGTGACGCTGGTGGTGGAGCCGACCGTGGCGGCCTGCGGTGTGCCGGTGGGCAAGATGTCCGGGCGCGGGCTGGGTTTCTCCGGCGGCACGATCGACAAGCTCGAATCCATCCCCGGTCTGCGCCTGGCGCTGAGCGTGCCGGAGTTTAAGCGGCAGCTTAAGGAGATCGGCATTGTGCTGACCGGGCAATCCGGCGATCTGGCGCCGGCGGACGGCAAGCTTTACGCGCTGCGCGACGTAACCGGCACGGTGCCCAGCATTCCGCTGATCGCCAGCAGTGTGATGAGCAAGAAGATCGCGGCCGGCGCACAGGCCATTGTGCTGGATGTCAAGATGGGGACCGGCGCGTTCATGCCGGACCTGGACTCGGCCACCACGCTGGCGCAGGCGATGGTGAAGATCGGCCAGCACGCCGGCCGAAAAGTGGTGGCCGTGATCTCGGATATGAACCAGCCGCTGGGCCAGACGGTGGGCAACGCGCTGGAACTGCGCGAAGCGCTGGAGACCCTGCGCGGCGGCGGGCCGGCCGATTTCCGCGAACATTGCCTGCTGATCGGCGGCCACTTGCTGGTGCTGGCCGGGAAGGCAGCGACGCCCAAAGCGGCGCGCGCGGTGCTGCAGGCGGCCTGGGACGATGGCCGGGCGCTGGCTAAATTCCGCCAGATGGTGGCGGCCCAAGGCGGTGACGTGCGCGTGGTGGACGAGCCGGAGCGCCTGCCGCGCGCCGCGTATATCGAAATGGTGCCGGCGCCGCGGACGGGCTATGTGGCCGAGATCCATGCCGGCGAGATCGGGTTGACGGCGGTGGATTTAGGCGCCGGCCGGGCCAAGAAGGGCGATGCGCTGGATTACGCCGCCGGCCTGGTGATCCATCACAAAGTGGGCGGCCGGGTGCAGCGCGGCGAGCCGCTGTTCACGGTGCACGCCGGCGACCCCGCCAAGCTGGCGGCGGCCAAGGCCCGCGCGCTGGCCGCGCACAAGTTCAGCCGCCGGCCGGTGGAACCCCTGCCATTGTTCTATAAGGTGTTGAAGAGTCGTTAGCGGGTGAGAGGTGAGATGGAGCGCGGGGGGCTGGCGCTGCCTGATCCCTAACCCTTAACGCGGCTGCAGCTGGCCGTCTTGCCACAGGTAGGTCCAGGCGGGCGGCGCCGCCCATTGGCCGGCGGCGGTAAATTGAATCGGGCCGCTGAGGCCGAGAAACTCGCTGGCCGCCAGCGCCGCGCCGACGCCTGACCGGGTCGGCGCTTTATTTTCCGTGATATCCCGCCGCACGGCGTCCAGCAGCAAGCGCGCGGCGTCGTAGGCCAGCACGGCATAAAAGCCGGGTTCGACGCCGTTGGAGAGCGCGCGGTAACGGTCGGCAAAGCCGGGGTCGGCTGAGTCGGCCGGCCAGGGGGCGGGGACCGTGACCGTGATCTCGGCGGCGGCGCGCAGGCGCAGATCTTCCAGAGCTTCGATACACCCCAGCGCCGTGGTCAGCTGACACGGCCCCGCCGGCCACAGCCGCGGGGTGCCGGCTGGCAGGCTGCCGGCGCCGGTGGCCAGGAGCGGCAATCCCAGCCGCGGATACTCCGGGGCGGCGGCCTGGGTGGTGGCCGCCAGCCAGTGGCCCAGCGCGCCCACCACCTGCGGGTCAGCCGCCAGCTTGCGCGCTTGCTCCAGCGCCTGGTCCGGGCCGCCGGAGTCATCCAGGGCCACGAGCTCCACGCTGTAGCCGGCCACGCCGCCGGCCGCGTTCGCCTCGCGGACCGCCAGGCGCGCGGCGTAGATGACTTCATAGCCCACCGCGCGGTAGCGGCCCTCAAACGGCGCCACCAAACCGATCTTGACGACCGGGCGCGTGACGGCGCAGCCCGTCAGCAGGCCGAGGGCCGTCAGCAGCAGGCCCGCCGCCATCCGGTTACGGGCAGGCATTCGCCAGGTGTTCGGCGTACGTGCGCGCGAAGGCGTGGCGCCGGCTGCCATCGCACAAGGCGCGGTAGAAGAGGTAATCGGTCTGCGCGGCGTCGGCCACGGCCTGCAGCGAGGCGCGGCTGGGGTTGGCGATGGGGCCGGCCGGCAGGCCGCCGACGTAGTACGTGTTGTAAGGGTCGGCGATGGCGCGGAAATCCAGGCCGGCCACCGGCGGCCACCAGTTCTGGGGGGTGGCGATGGCGTACTGCACGGTGGCGTCAATCTCCAGCGCCTGGCCGATGGCCAAGCGGTTGAGGATGACCGACGCGATCACGGGGCGCTCGTCGTCCACGGCCGCCTCGCGCTCGATCAGCGCCGCGATGCTCACCGCCTGGTAGACCGTCAGCCCGCGCGCCGCCACCGCGGAGCGGTAGGCCGGCGTCAGAAAGGCGTCCATGGCCGCCAGCGTCTTGGCCAAAATATCCTGGGCCGTGGCGCCGGGCCGGAAGAGATACGTGTCCGGCAGCAGAAAGCCTTCCAGCGTTCCGCCCACCGGCCGGTCGCCGTAGAGCGCGAACGCGCCCACGGGCGGCGCGTCCGGCCCGGTCAGCCGCAGCCAATCATCGGCGGAGAAATTCAGGCTGGGCTGCTCGGCCAGGTACGCCGCGATCTGCTCGCGCCGCCAGCCCTCGCCCACGCGCACGGAGACCTCGCGGGCCGCGGCCTCGGTCAGCGCCCGCGCCACCTGCGGCACCGTGAGGGTGGCGCGCAGAATAAAATCGCCGGCCTCGATGCGCTGATCCAGCCCGGTGTAGCGCAGATAGAACTCCAGCAGCTGCGCGTCCGCCACCAGGCCCTCCGCCGCCAGCCGCGCCGCAATCGTGTCGGCGGTTTCGCCGGCGGCCACCGTGACGGCGCGCGGGGTGGGATCGGAACTGGCCGGCGCGGCCAGGTCGCCGGCCCGCGCGGTGAGATAAACCGTGAAGACCAGGCGCTCCACCAGACCCAGCTGCGCGCCGGGCTGGCCGAGCGTCTGGCCGGCGGCGTTCAGGCGGACCAGCGCGTACGCGCCGCCCACCACCAGGCCGGCCACCAGCCCCACGATCAGGATAAAGACGGCCAGCGCGTCAGCGCGGCGGCGGTTCTGACGAATTCGCATCGAGGTAACTTTGCAGCAGGGCGGCGGCGGCGGCGGCATGTTCTTGCGCGTGCCGGGCGCGGCGGCTTTTGCCGGTGGCGATGAGCAGGGCGCGCGCGGTCTGGGACGAGCCGCTTTCGTCCACCAACAGCACGGGCAGATCGGTGAGGGCGCGCAGCGCTTCCGCCAGGCGTTCAGATTTGCGCGCCTGCGGGCCGGCCTGGCCGTCTTCATCCAGCGGCCAGCCGACGATCACGCTCTCCACGGCGTGTTCGCGGGCCAAGGCGATCAGGCGCTCCGCGTCAGCGGCGCGGGCCACATGCTCCAGCGTGGTCAGCGGGCGCGCGATGAGGCCGAGCGGGTCCGAGACCGCCACGCCGATATACCGATCCCCGGGATCAATCGCCAGCCAGCGCATCGCGGTCAGGTGATCACCACGGCCACGCGCAGCCACAGCCAGGGCAGAAACGGAAACCAGCGCGCGTACCAATCCGGCGCCAGCTGGATCTGGGGCGGCGCGGCCAGCGGCAAGGCGGCCTGCAAGCGTTGGGCGGCCTCGCCCAATGGCCGGCCCACCACCAGCCGGCGGGCCTGGTCCGGGTCGATGCGCGGCGCCAGATCGGCGTCGGCGGTGATGGTCACCAGGACCCGGCCGGCCGCATCCTGGCGCAGGTCGGGCGACCGCGTAAAGCGCAGCGCCATGTCGGTGGGCGCCGAGCCGGCGGGGATCTGCGCCTGCCAGCGCGCGGCGGCCACCGCCTGCGCGTCGGCTTCGCGGATGGCCCAGCCGGCGGCGGCCAGCCGCAGGGTCAGGCTGAGCGCGTCAGCGGGCTCGCCGGCGGCGCGGTCAAAAGACTCGGCCAACACCTGGGTGACGGTCACGGTGGCCGGGGCCAAAAACTCACCGGGCTGGAGCTGGGCTTCGATGGCGGCCAGCGCCGCCTCCTGCAGTTTGACGGTCACCGCGGCCCGCAGCCGGTCACGGTCAGCGGGCGCCACGGCGGCGCGCGGGGTGGTCGCGCCGCCCTCGGTCGGCAGCGGGTTGGTGACGGCCAGCTGGGTCCCGAGCGGGCCGTCAATGGCGTTGATCAGGCTGGCGGCGACATTGCCGGCCGGCCCGGGTTCCACGGCCTGGACCGGCACCTGGATCACCGCGCCGGGCCGCGCCTCCAGCGCGGCGCTCTGGGTTGTGATAAACCGCACCGCCGCGCCGCTGGTGGTGCGCAGGCTGAGGCCGGCGGGCAGGGCGGCGGCGGTGCCAATCAGATTGGTGAAGACCACCTGGCCGGTGGCGGGCGCGCTGGGAACCTCAATCACGCCGGTGGTTGGCTCCAGGTGGGTGGCCTGCACCTCCACCCGCACGCGCCGGGCGGGGATGAGGCCGGCGGCGGCGTCCACCTCGGGCTGGGCGATATCGGCGGCGAGCGTGGTGGCCACCGACAGCGGTTGATGCGCCGGCGTGAGGGTCAGGGTGGCTTCCGGGATCAGCGCCGCGCCCAGCGCGGCCAGCGCCGCCAGGCCGAGCAGGAAGCCCAGCCCCTGACCCAGCCACACCAGCCCGCGCGGCCAGCGCCGGCGGCGCGGGGTCAGCGCCTGCCGGATCAGGGCCAGGTCCGGCCGGCCGGCGCGGCGTTCCGGCCGCAGGCGCGGCACGCGGCTGCGCCAGCGCATCTGGCGGGTGGCCTCCACCGAATCGAAGACCGGCACCCCGAGCTCCTGGGCATGGTCGCGCACGGCCGGCGCCCGGGTGACAAAGGCCAGCTGCGCGCCCAGCCGGTGCGCGTGGCGATGCAGCAGCATCAAGTCCAGCCGGCGGGTGAGCGGCTGCGGGCCGCGCGCCGGCCAGACCAGCAGGACGCGCTGGGTTTGAACCCAGCCCAGCTTGTCGCGGGCGGAGATGAAATCATCGTGCGGGTCGAGGTGCAGCACCTGTTCTTTCATCGGCGGCTGCAGGCAATTATGCTACACTCTGCCGCAGGAGCCAACGCCCCATGCCGCGCAAAGTCGTCGTCGTCGCATACGATCCGGCCTGGCCGGCGCTGGCCGCGGCTGAGAGCGCGCGTTTGCGCGCCAGCTTGGATGACAACGTGCTGGCCATCCACCATTTTGGCAGTACCGCCGTCCCCGGCCTGTGCGCCAAACCCGTGCTGGACCTGCTGCCAGTGGTGGCCGACCTGGACCGGGTGGATTGCCTGAACGACCGGCTGATCGCCCTGGGCTATACGCCGCGCGGCGAGTATGGCCTGCCCGGCCGGCGTTACTTCCCGCGGATCTTGGCGGACGCCGAGGAGACGCACACCCACCACGTCCATTTTTATCCGGCGGAGCATCCGGAAGTCCACCGGCACCTGGCCGTGCGGGATTTTCTGCGCGCGCATCCGGCCGAGGCCGAGGCCTACGGCCGGCTGAAGACGAGTCTGGCCGCGCGGTTTCCATGGGACATTGACGGATATGTGGACGGCAAAGACGCTTACATGAAAGACCTGGAGCGGCGGGCGATGGTTTGGGCCGCGGCTGGAGGCCGGCCATGAGCGACGCGGCCTCCGGCGCCAGCCTCAGCGGCCAGGAAGTGACGGTTGGCCGCGATGTGGCCGGCCGCGACATCATCTACAACGTCCAGGGCGTGGACCCGGCCGTCCTGCGCGAGCTGGAGCGCCAGCTGAATGAATTCCTGGCGGCTTCCACCGTGCTGCAGCATAAGCTGGAGGAGTGGAAGGAACTGCACAACACCCTGCATGACCTGTACATCCGCTTCGGCACTTGCCGGGACGCGGTCTCCGAGCTGGGTCAGCCGGAGGCCGGCGGCTTGGGCGGCCTGCTGGGCGGGCAGGCGCGCCGCGCGCGTTTGGAAAAGCTGCTCTTCGGGGTGCAGACCAATTGGAACCAATGCAAGATCACGCTCGCCGATCTGCGGCGGTTGACGAGCGCGCTGAAGCTCATCGGGCCGGCCCGCGACCCCCAGGCCGCGCCGGACCCCGATCCGGTCAAGGTGTGGGAGCGCCTCCAGCAAGCCCAAACCCACATCGACGCCGCTTTGAATGAAGCCGACCGGCAGGACCTGGCCGATGCCTTGAGCCAGTTTGGACACGCGACCGACGAATACCTGTATCAAGTGGACAAGGCGTTGCGCGAAGTGGCCAAGGCCATCAACGCCCTGCCGCAACAGATCCGGCTGACCACGCGTCTATGACCACCTCCACCGAGTACGACAAGTTCCTCGCCCAGCACCAGGCGCTGCAGGCCGAAACCGGCGCGGCCACCGCCGACCGGGTCGCGCGCGCGCAAGCGCTGATGGCCGAGATTGTGGCGGCCGGCGCCCACATCCGCGAGGCGCGCCGGCGCGAGACCTTGCGCAGTATCCTGCGTTACTGGGGGGCCTGGGTTTTTGAGCAGACTGGTGAATACCCGCCCTCGCAAATGATGCCGGCGGTCCCGGACACCCTGCTTCCGGCCCGGCCGGCCTGGCTGGGCTGGGCCGCGGCGGCGGGGGTGGCCGTGCTCGCGCTCTGGTGGGCCGGCCAGTGGCTGACGGGGATGGCGCAGGCGGGGCCGACGCCCACCGCGCTGACCGGCGCCGCCGGCGAGACGGACGACATCAGCACCCAGAATGCCGTCCAGACGGGCGCGGCAGCCGGCACCTCGTTGGCCGCGTTGACGGATGTGGTGCCGGCCAGCCTGACGCCCACGCGGCGGCCCACGGTGTCCCCGTCGGTCACGCCGACCCCCAGCCCCACACTCCGGCCCTCGCCGACGCCCGTCCCCACCATCACCCGGACGTCCACCCCCGGCCCGACGCCGACGCCGGCCTTCACCGTGATCCTGCGCGGCCACACGGATTCGGTGCGGGCGCTGGCCTTTAGCCCGGATGGCGCGCGGCTGGCGTCCGGCGGCCTGGATGCCACCGTCCGCGTGTGGGACCTGGCCACGCAGAGCCAGCGCAGTTTGTTCGAGAGCGATCAATGGGTGTTTGGCCTGATCTTTTCCGCGAACAGCAGCCGCTTATTTGTGGCCACCGGTCTGGGGCTGCAAAGCGGCGGCCGGCTGGCGGTGCTGGATGTGGAGAGCAACCGGCTGGCCCTGCGCTCGGACACGCTGTTCATCGACAACGTCTCCGGCCTGGCGCTGGACCGCTTTGGGACGAAATTGGCGGCCGGCAGCGTGGGCAATGCCGTGGACAACCCCAACGTTTTCTTGAGCGTCCGCCAGCCCGATTCGCTGATGCTGGACGCGAGCTTTAGCGATAACCCGGTCTTTGCCGTGGCCTTCAGCCCGGACGGCAGCCGCCTGATGTACGGCGGCACCGATCGCGCGCTGTATGTGCGCGACCTGAGCACCAGCAATAACCGCCGGATCACCATGGCGGCCCGCGACCGACACGCCGGCTTTGTGCGCGCGGTGGCCTTTCATCCGATAGATAACACGCTGGCGGCTTCAGCCAGCGAAGACGGCACCCTGCGCCTGTGGCGAGTGGAGGCCGACAGCCTGCGCCTGCTGGCCACTTTGCAGGGCGGGGCGGTGAAGCTGTTTGCCCTGGCCTTCAGCCCGGACGGCCGGCAGATCGCGGCGGCCGGCGTTTCGGAAGCGGGGAGCAGCCTGGTGGAGCTGTGGGACGTGGAGGCCGCCGTCCGCGGTGACGCCGGGCTTCCGTTTGCGCTGGATGCGGCGGCCGCGGACGTGGGCCAAACGGTGCCGAGCCAGCGCGCCCTGGCCTTCCGCGCCCTGGCTTACAGCCCGGATGGCCGTCTGCTCGCCGCCGCCGGCGACGACACCGATCTCTTTATCTGGACCGTGCGCTGACGCGCACTTCTCTTTTCATAGAAAGGTTCTGGTATGACCGGCTTTGAGTCTCCTGCCCCGATGAGCGCCGAAGAGATGGTCCGCCTGACCAAGGAACACAACTTCTTCTCCTGGTCGGCGCAGGGCGCCGTCAACCCGATCCCGATGGCGCGCGCCGAGGGGGTGTATTTTTGGGACGCCACCGGCAAGCGGTACTTCGACCTCAACTCGCAGTTGATGTGCACCAACATCGGCCACGGCAACAAGCGCGTGATCGCGGCCATCCAGGCCCAGGCCGAGGAGCTCACTTACGCCGGCCCAAGCATGGCCACGCGCGTGCGCGCCGAGCTGGGGCGCGAGCTGGCCGAGGTCACCCCCGACGGCCTAAAGAAGTTCTTCTTTGTCCTGGGCGGCGCCGAAGCCAATGAGAACGCCATCAAGATGGCGCGGCAGGTCACCGGCCGGCACAAGCTCATCGCCCGCTACCGCTCCTACCACGGCGCCACCTCCGGCGCCATCACGCTCACCGGCGACCAGCGCCGCTGGGCCAACGAGCCGGGCCTCCCGGGCGTCATCCACATCTTTGACCCGTACAAGTACCGCAACCCGCTGTACCGGGAAGGCGACAGCGACGAAGTCTTCGCGCGCAAGTGCCTGGACCAGATTGAAGAAGTGCTGATGTATGAAGGCCCGCACACGGTGGCGGCCTTCTTCCTGGAATCGGTCACCGGCACCAACGGCATCATCGTCCCGCCCAACGGCTATCTGCAGGGCCTGCGCGAAATCTGCGACCGGCACGGCATCCTGCTGGTGATGGACGAGGTGATGGCCGGCCTGGGCCGCACCGGCGCCTGGTTCGCGGTGGACCACTGGGGCGTCAAACCGGATTTGATCACCATGGCCAAGGGCCTGACCTCGGCCTATATGCCGCTGGGCGCGGTGGCCATGAACCAGCGCGTCGCCGAGCACTTTGAGAAGAACGTCTTCTACGGCGGCCTGACGTACAGCGCCCACCCGATGAGCCTGGCGGCTGCCGTGGCGAACTTGCGGGTGCTCAAGGATGACCATCTGATCGAGCACACCCGGCAGATGGGCCAGGTGATGGCCGAGTTGATGGAAGAGCTGAAGGCCGAGCATCCGTCGGTGGGCGATGTGCGCAACCTCGGCTTGTTTGGGTGCCTGGAACTGGTGAAGAACCGCCAGACCAAGGAGCCGATGGCGCCCTATACGGGCGGCGGCGCGGAGATGACCAAGCTGGGCGCGTACCTCAAGGAGAAGGGGCTGTATGCCTTCACCTGGCGCAACCTGCTGCACACCAACCCGCCGCTGATCGTGACCGAGGCGCAGTTGCGGGAGGTGTTTGGGATTATCAACGAAGCGCTGACGATCACGGATGCGGCGGTGAAGGAGTGAGTGGTGAGTGGTGAGTGGTGAGAGGTGAGTGGTGAGTGGTGAGTGGTGAGTGGTGAGGGATTAGGGACTAGATGAAAGCGGGAGCTGGGGTTACACAACGCCCCGGCTCCTATTTTTTGACACAGCCGACTTCTTACTCTCTACCCCATCCCAACCCTCAACCATCTGGCCACTGACCACTGGCCACTGACCACTGGCCACTGACCACTGGCCACTGGCCACTAGCCACTGGCCACTGGCCACTGGCCACTGGCCACTGGCCACTGACTACTGACCAC
>JAGOBN010000593.1 GCA_017999235.1 Anaerolineales bacterium
GACGTACTCCACGTCTTCCTTGACCGGGTTGGTATCGTCGACGCGCAGATTGCACTGGCCGCCGAATTCGCGGGCGATGCCGAAATCGATCGAGATGGCCTTGGCGTGGCCGATGTGCAGGTAGCCGTTCGGCTCCGGGGGGAAGCGGGTGCGCACGTGCGGGTAACGGCCGGCGCGCAGATCTTCCGAGACAGCCGTGCGGATAAAATCCAGGACGGGGGCAGGGGCATTGGTCATAACAATTTCTCTTGAACACGCGCTAGGATATCGGCGAAGCGACCCCCAGTTTATATCAAATTGCGCGGCGCGGCGCGGCCAGGTGGAACGGCCCAGCAGCCTGAAAAACCCAGAAAAATGATTGTCAGGCGGCGGGGGCTGTGATAAAATCGCAGATGCACTGGGGATTCGTCTAGTGGTAGGACAGCACACTCTGGATGTGTATGCCGAGGTTCGAATCCTCGATCCCCAGCCAAACAGAAACTCCCGCTGAACCAGAGCAGCGGGAGTTTTATTTTGTCAGGCGGCGGACGCTGGCCCACGCGCCCCAGAAATCCAGCCGGAGGGTCACATCTGCGGCACGCCGGCGCGCCCGGCCGTCTCCCAGTGGAGCGTGGGAAGGCCGGTGGCGGGCGGGGCGGTCGCGGCCGCCTCGGCGCCGGCCGCTTCCAGTCGGAACTGTCCGACGGCGGCGTGCAGGGCGGCGCTGGCGTTGGTCAGCGTCGCGGCGGCGGCCGCCACCTGGTCCGCCTGGGTCAGCATGGCGGCCGCGCCGGCCGAGACCTGCTGCACGGCGGCGCTGTTCTGTTCGGTCACGCTGGCGATGCTGGTCATCTCCTGCGCCACCAGCGCGGTGTCATGCGTCATCACCTGGACAGCGGCCAGGTTTTGGCCGGCCGTGGCGCCCACGGCGCTCAGAGCGGTTACCAGCTCTCGGCCGGCCGCTTCCATCCTGTGCGCGGCTTCCGGGATCTGCACCATCTGAACGTTGAAGGCGGCCAGGCTGTCCAAAATGTGGCCGAGTTTGCCGCGCACCGTGGTGGCGCGGGCCACGCCCTGCTCCACCGCCTGGGCGGCGTCGGTCATGGTCGCTCCGGAGGCGCGCACGTTGACCAGGACGGTCTGGATCAGCCCCGTGATCTCCTGAGCGGAGGCGGCCGATTTCTCCGCCAGCTTGCGCACCTCGCCGGCCACGACCGCGAACCCGCGGCCTTGTTCGCCGGCCCGCGCCGCCTCGATGGCGGCGTTGAGCGCCAGGAGATTGGTCTGAGACGCGATCTCTTCAATGGCCTCGACGATAGCGCCGATCTGTTCCGACCGCCGGCCCAATTCCTCCAGCTTGCCGGCCGCCGCCCCGACCGTGCTTTTGATGGTCTGCATGCCTTTGAGGTTGGCCTCCACCGTGGTCACGCCGTCGCGCGCCGCCGTTTCAATCTCTGCCGCGCTGGCGGCGCTGGTCTGGGCGATCTCGGTGACGTGCTGGATGACGCCGGCGATGTCGCCGGCCAGGCCGGCGGCGCGCTCGGTCTCGGATTTCTGCGACTCGACGCCCTGGGCCATGGACAGGACCGACTGGCGCATCCGGTCCATGGAGGCGGCCGTCTGCGCGGCGGAGGCCGCTTGTTGCTGCGCGCCATCCGCCACCTGATGCATGGTTTGGGCAATCTGCTGGGTGGCGGCCCGGCTGTCGCCGGCCGTCTGGGTCAGGGTCAAGTTGGCGTCGGCCACGGCGGCGACGTTCGTGTCCACCGCGCCGACCAGATCCCGCAGGCTGACGGTCATGGCCTGGAACGCCAGCCCCAGCGCGTCCGCCGGCCCGCGCGGTTGAATGGTCACGGTCAAATCGCCGGCGGCCACCTGGTTGGTGCCGGAGACGAGATTCTCCAAATAGTGGATTAAGCTCCCGAAAGCCTCCGCCAACTGGCCTAGTTCATCGCGCGTGCCGGCCGGCACGGTTTGGCGCAGATCACCGTGGGCCAGGCCGCGCGCGGCCATGGTCAGCTGCGCCAGCGGCCGCGTGACCGCGTGGGTGACGGTCACCCCCAGGCCCAGGCCCAGCGCCAGCAGGACGGCGCCGAGGCCTAGCAGCACCAGGATGGTGGTTTGGATCGCCTGGGCGGCGGCGGTTTCTTGAACGATGTTTTGCTGATTTACCAGGGCCACGACCTGCTCGATGTAGGCGTGGTGCGCGTCATAGGCCGGGGACAACGTATTCCGCAGGACGGCGCGGGCGCGATTTAGGTCGCCGGCCTGCACGGCGGGGATGAAGTCATCATCGCGGGCCAGGAAGAACGCCTGCGCGGCCCCTTGGGCTTCGCGGATGAAGAGCTGTTTCAAGGCGCTGTCCGGGAGCGCCCGCGTCCAGAACGCCAGCCGCGTTTCGTAATCGGCGCGCAGGACCTGCGCCTGGGTGATCAAACCCGCCAGGTCGGCCGGGGCGCCCCCCTGTTCCAGGAGCGCCACCATCTGCCAGGTGTTGAGATAGGCTTCGATAATGTAAGCCGGCGGCGGCAAGATATCGGCCACCAGGTCTTTGCCCTGGACGATTTGGGCATACGCGGGGCCGCCGACGCGATGCGCGCTGAAGCTGGCATACGTATAGGCGCCAAAGATCAGCAGCCCCAGGGCGTTGACGCCCAGGATCAAATACAATTTATCGCGGACCGTTAACCGGCCGATGAATGCGCTCACGTCCGCCTCCCGTCTAATTACCAGTCATGGTCCCCCAACCCGCGCCAAACGCCGGCTTAAATGCCAAGGGACCCGGCCTGAACCATCCAGATTGACGATAGTCAGAGCGCGCCGGCCTGTCGATAAAGCCTCGGTTAAATCCGCCCGAAAGCGCCGTAAGAAAAACGGGTAGAATGGCGCCTATTCTCACTGTTCAGGACAAGAACATGCGTCAGAGTCAACTTCTCAGTCAAACCCTGCGTGAAGCGCCTTCCGAAGCGGATGCCCAGGCCGTCAGCCACCGCTGGCTGCTGCGGGCTGGCTTTATCCGCCCGCTGGGGGCCGGCATCTACAGCCTGCTGCCGCTCGGCTTCCGCGCCGCCAAGAAGATCGAGGCCATCATCCGGGCCGCCATGAACGCCATCGGCGGGCAGGAAATCCTCATGCCGGTGGTCCATCCGGCGGACCTCTGGAAAGAGACCGGCCGCTACTACCAGATCGGCGACGAGATGGGGCGCTTCAACGATCGGGTGGGCCGGGATATGGTCCTGGCCATGACCCACGAAGAGGTGGTGGCGGACCTGGTGCGGAAAGAGATCAAGTCCTACCGGCAGATGCCGCAGCTGATCTACCACTTGCAGACCAAGTGGCGGGATGATCCCCGCCCC
>JAGOBN010000594.1 GCA_017999235.1 Anaerolineales bacterium
TGGGACACCCGGGCGTCCAGCCGCTGGAACTCATCGCGCAGACCGCCGCCCGCGAGCTGAACTGGAGCCAGGCGCGGCTGGACCACGAACTGGAAACGGCCGCGCGGGCGCTGTCAGTTCCGGCCTAAGGCCCGGGCGCGCTGTACCGGAGGCCCTTAGCCGGCGCCGCTGGCGCCGCCCCCCGAAGCGCCCGCCCCGCCCGACGCACCGGCGCCCCCGGCCGAGTCCGAAGCCGACATCACCGCCACCATCGCGCTGAAATCGCCGGAGCGGCCGGCCGCGGCGTGGAACCAGATCGGCAAGGGCACGCCGCCGAGTTTCTGAAAGTGCTTGGCCCAGGCGGCGCCGAGCCCGAAGACGGCGGCCAGCGACAGGTACCGCTCAAAATAATCCGGGCGGACGGCCGGCTCGCGGCCCTGGCTGACCGCTTTTAGATAAAGCCCAAAGCCCTTCCAGCGCGCCGCCTGCATTTCCCCGGCCGGGGTGAGCGGCGAGTAAGCGCCGGCATAAGCGAGCCCCATGATGGCGGCCACGCCGAGGCCGGCGCCGAGGCCCACCAACGCGGCGGGCCACAGCACCTCCGGGGAGGCGCTCCTTAGGCTGATCCCGCCCCAGATCAGGCCGCCAATCAGCACCCCCAAGGCACCCAGCACACCAAACGTGCCCCGCGCCGTCAGACTCGCCCGCGTGGACTGGCGGTGCGGGTCGAACCAACCTCGTTCGATCAGCTCCGCTTCCAGTTGTTGGTCAAAGGTCCGGCGGCCGGCCAGACGTTCCGGAATTTTGCTCATGTCCAGCGAGGTCTGGCCGGGCTTGAACAGGCTCTCCAGCAGCGCCTGTTCGTGGGGGCGCAGCGGCTCTGTGCCGGGCTTAAGTTCCAGGCCGTAGGTTTTTGACCCCAGCCAGCCGGCCCGTTCCTGGATCTCCAGCCGGCCGCGCTGCGCCAGATCAAACAACGCGCCCATGGAGTTGCTCGTCTGGCCGGTGAGGCGGCCAACCAGCGCCGGCGGCAGGTCGCCCGGCGGGAGGGCGCTGGGCGCCGGCGGGTCAAGCGCCAGATCACGCCGGTGGGCGCGGGCCACCAGCCACAAGCCGGCGCTGCCGCCCGCCAGGCTGAGAAAGCCGGCCAGGACCCCGATGGGCCACGCGCGGGCCATGGCCGCGGACCGCGCTGCGGCGCGGGTTTGCCAGACCGGGGGGGCGGCCAGAAGGCTGCCGGCGGCGAAGCGCGCGGTCAGGATGACGTCCTGGTCTTCCTTCACGTCGGCGACCACAAACGCGATGTCGGCGGCGGAGGCTTCTACGGTCGCGGCCCGGCTTAGCGCGGGGGTCTCCAGCGGCTGGAGCGGCGCCGGATAGACCAGCCGGATTGCCGCGGTCTGGATCAGGTAGTCGTGTTCTTCCGGGATGGCGCGCCAGATGAGCGCGTCGGCGTCCGTCTGGCGGACCGCGCCGCGCACCCGATAGGTGAGCCCAAATGTGTGCGTGGCGTCGGAGGTGGGTGAGAAGTGCCAGGTGACCTTGAGCGGCCGGCCGGCCTCGATCTCCACTTGCCCGGGGCCGGCGCCCGGCGAGAGGGCCCGGCCGTCCAGCGTGGTTTGCAGCTGATCGATCGCGTCCAGTTCCGTGTAAGCCAACTCACGGAACACGTAAGTGAACGGCCCGCCGGCAAAGCGGAAGGTAATTGTCTCGGTGACGTTCAGCGTCCCGTCTGCTTGCAGGTCAAGATCGACGGCGTACCGTTCGGCGTGATAGGTTTTAGCCGCCTGAGCCGCGGCCGGCTGCCATACGCCGCCCAGCAACACGATCAAAGCCAGCCATCTGCGGATCATGTGGACCTCCAGCATGAGAGGGATCAGGCGCCGCGACAGGATTGAAGACAGCCGTTCACCTCTATACTACGGCCGAGCCCACGTTTGGTTGCCGCCCGCGCGGTTAAGTTTTCTTAATCTGATTTGGCCCCCTGCGCCGGGCTGAAGAAAACCGGTTCCCCGCTCACGGGTCGGCAAAAAACCGGGCCTGGATCGCGGCCGGATCGCCGCCGACCGCCTGATAAGCTTGCCAGAAATCCGCGGCGGTGGCCAGCGCGTAGCGCCGCGCGTCCAGATAGCGCCGCAGGGCCTCAAAAAACCGCTCGTCCCCGACGGTCTGCCGCATGGCGTGCAGCATCTGGGCGCCCCGCAGATACACGGTGTCAACGTAAGGCCGGAAGCCTGTGAAGGCGTAGAGTGCCTGATCGACCGCGCCCGTCGGTTGGAAGTATTCGACCCGAAAGCGCCACCACCAGGCGCTGTCGTCCGGATAGGCGGCTTCCAGATAAACCAGCTCGGAGTAGGTCGCCAGGGCCTCGTCCAGCCAGGGTTCCGCGGCTGGATCGTTGCCGACCAGCGAATACCACCACTGATGGGCGGTCTCGTGGACGGCGATCAGGGTCAGCCAGTTCTGGACCCCGCCGTCGAAATCCTCAAAATAGCTGGCGCCCACAAAGCTCAGCCCGGAATACTCCATGCCGTCGTAGAAATCGCCTTCGACCAGGCTGTAGGCTGGGTAGGGGTACGGGCCATAGACCCGCGCGAAGATCTCCAGGGCGCCGGCGGCCGCCCGCAGGGCGGCTTGACCAGCGGCCGGGTGTTCGGGCAGATAGGCGGCGGTCACCGGGGTGCCGGCGGCGGTGACCAGGGAGGCCAGTTCCATCCCGCGGCCAATGACATACGCCACAAAGCGCCCGCCCGACAATTCAAAGCAGTGCGCGGACCCGCACGGCCGGCGCCCACCGCTCCCCAGAATCGGCGGTGCCGGCGGCGGGCCGGTGAGGCGAAGCTGGACGTGAAAGTCGGAGGCCGGCGTGGTCTGATACTCGCCCAGATCCGAAGTCGAGGGCGTCACCCAGCCGGTCTCCGCTGCATAAACCGCCAGGGTCGGATACCAATCCCCGAGGTTAATCTGATGCTCCGACCAGCCCAGCGTGCCACGCCAGCCCCACGCGGTGGACTCAATCTCCGGCAAAGTCAGCGTATACGCGAAGCTCACGGTGAGCGGCTCGGCGGTGGCCGGGCCGATCGGCACAGACAGCCAGACGGTGTCAATACGCGGGGTGACAAGCTGATCCGCGACCCGGATCTCGGCCCACTGGACGATGCCGGCCGTCTGCAGGGCATTCATATTGAAGACCAGTTCGCCGGCCGCGGGCGGCTGCACGGTCACCCGCGCGCTGACAACGGCGGTATGCGCGGTCATATCCACCAGCGCGTCCAGCGCGTAGACCGGGCGCGGCCCGGGTGAGCCCGGTGAGAGGGATGGCCCGTGGGCCGTGGGCGCTGATTGAGGCACAG
>JAGOBN010000595.1 GCA_017999235.1 Anaerolineales bacterium
GGGCCAGGCCCGGACCGCTGGTTGTGTTTAAGGGACCACGTCCGCCTCACCCGAACAGGTCAAGCGCGGAGATGGGGCAAACGGCCCGGCCTCTTCCCGGCGTCAGCGGTGTTCTGTATGCGGCGGCGGTCCGCGCCGCGGGCGTATAATGCGCCGCACTCTCAACGGATAGGTGTCCCATGCCGCGCTTCGCGCCGTTTAAACTCGAACGTTACTTCGCGCAATACGAATTCAAAGCCCGCTACCTGCTGAGCGCCTCGGATTGCGAGAGCCTGACGCTGGCCGAACTGCTCAAGCTGGCTGACCCCGCCAGCCGCGCGCTGTGGGACGCGCTCAGCCTGGGCTACACGGAATCGCAGGGGCATCCGGAACTGCGCGGCGAGATCACCCAGCTCTACACCGCCCTGACCGCCGACGAGGTGCTGGTGGTCACGCCGGAGGAGGGCATCTTTATCGCCCTGCAGACGCTGTTGGAGCCGGGCGATCATGTGGTGGCCCTGACGCCGGCCTACCAATCCCTGGCCGAGGTGGCGCGCGCCAGCGGCGGCACCGTGTCGGCCTGGCCGCTGCGGGCCGCGGCCGGCCGCTGGCACCTGGACCTGGAGCAGCTGCCGGCGCTGCTGACGCCGCACACCAAGCTGCTGGTGCTGAATTTCCCCAACAACCCCACCGGGTTTCTGCCCACCCGCGCCGAATTCGACGCCGTCCTGGCGCTGGCCCAGGCGCGCGGGATCTACGTCTTCTCCGATGAGATGTACCGCTGGCTGGAGCCGGACCTCGCGTTGCGGCTGCCGGCCGCCGCCGATGTGTATGAGCGCGGGATCACGCTGGCCGGGCTCTCCAAGGCCTTCGCCCTGCCCGGTCTGCGGCTGGGCTGGCTGGCCGCGCGCGAGCCGGGATTGGTGGACCGCTGGCTGGCCTTCAAGGACTACACCACCATTTGCCACAACGCCCCCAGCGAAATCCTGGCGCTGATGGCGCTGCGCGCGCGGGAGAAGATCCTGGCCCGCAACGTCGCCATCGTGCGCGCCAACCGCGCGCACGCCGAGGCCTTCTGCGCCGAGCACCCGGCCTTGTTTGAGTGGCTGAGCCCGGTGGCCGGCTCCATCGCCTTCCCGCGCTGGACGGGGCCGGGGCCGGTGGAGGGGTTGTGCCAGGCGCTGGTGGATTCACACGGGGTGATGGTGGCGCCCGGCCACCTGTTTGAGATGGCCGGCGGACACTTCCGGCTGGGGCTGGGCCGGCGCAATCTGCCGCTAGCGCTGACCCAGGTGCGCGCTTATCTGCGCGTGGCGGCGCTCATCTGAGGCCGGCTAGGCCGGCGGCTCTTCGGCGGCCAGCCGGCGCGCATAGACTTCGGCCAGGCCGCCCAACGAAGTCTCGCGGTAGAGGTTCGGGAGCGCGCGCCCGGTGGCGAACATGACCGTCACCGCGTCGTCAAAGCTGATGCGGTGCCGGCCGTCCGAGAGCAGCGCGAAGCGCGCGCAGCTTAGTGCGCGGGTGGCGGCGTGGGCGTTGCGCTCGATGCACGGGATCTGCACCAGGCCGGCCACCGGATCGCACGTCAGGCCCAGATGATGTTCCAGGCCCATCTCAGCCGCGTACTCCACCTGGCGCGGGGTGCCGCCCAGCAGCTGCGCGGCGGCGGCCGCCGCCATCGCGCAGGCCACCCCCACCTCCCCCTGACAGCCCACCATCGCGCCGGAGATGGACGCGTTGGTTTTGACCACGTTGCCAAACAGGCCGGCGGTGGCCAGCGCGTGCCGCACATCCTGACGCGTGAACGCGTACCCGGCCTGCAAGTGGAACAGCACCGCCGGCAGCACCCCGCACGAGCCGCAGGTGGGCGCGGTGACCACCTCGCCGCCGGAGGCGTTCTCCTCCGAGACCGCGTAGGCATAAGCCGCCAGCAGAGCTTCGGACTGGAATTCGCCGTGCAGGGTCTTGGCGCGGCGGTAGAGCGCCGAGGCCTTGCGCGGCAGGCGCAGGCCGCCCGGCAGCGCGCCGCCGGCCTCCAGGCCGCGCCCCACCGCCGCCGTCATCGCCTCCCAGACGGCATCCAGAAAATCCCAGACGCCGGCCCCTTCCACCTCTTCCACGCTGTTCCAGAACGCCAGCCCGCGCGCCTCGCAATCCGCCAGCAGGTCCGTGAGGGTGGTCAGCGCATACGTCGGCCCGGCGTCGGCGTCGCCCAAGAGCGCCCCGCCCCCGACGCTGTAGAACGCGGCCTCGCCCAGCAGGGCGCCGTCCTCGGCCAGGGCCGCCAACAGCAGGCCATTAGGGTGCAGCGGGAGCTGTTCGGCCGGCCGCCAGACCAGCTCCACCGCGCGCGGCGCAAAGGTGGCGTGCAGCACGTGGTCGGTGAGGTGGCCCTTGCCGGTGGCGGCCAAACTGCCGTACAACGTGGCGCGGAAGGCGGCGGCGGCCGGGTACGCGGCCAGGAATTGTTCGGCGGCGCGGCGCGGCCCCATGGTGTGGCTGCTCGACGGCCCGCGGCCGATCCGGTAAAGCTGGCGCAAGGTCTTCACGGCAACTCGCTTTCCTGATCCAACAGAAACATCGCGGCATTGTACCGCGCCGGCCCGGGCCGCCCCAGCCAGCGTTAATCAGGGCCGCGAATTTCACGAACAAGCCCGCCCGGAGCGAGAGTCTTCTCTTCTAGAGCAAATTCCGTCCTGACTTATGCCGTTCGCCCTGCCTGCGCCTGGGCGTGGGCTTCGACAGGCCCGAACGGTGTAAACCGAACAGGAGAGCGCCCGATTCTTGTCATGCGTGTCATTCGTGGCCTTGACCGCTTTCTTTCCTCAGGCGGCACGCCATCCCCGTCGCTGCGCTCCGAGAACCGGTGGCGCGGCGCCACTTGACAATGCCGGCGCGCCGGCCGTATCCTCCCCGCATTCACCCCTATTCGAGGAACCCCATGCCGTCTACATCCGCCTCCGCCCGCGCCGATATCCTGGCTCTGTTGGCGGGCGAACGCCGCCCGCGGGTGCCGGCCTTCAGCGGCCTGATCCACGTCACGGCCGCCGGCCTGGAAGCGGCGGGCCGGCGCCTGGACGCCGTCCACCATGATCCAGCCGCCCTGACGGCGGCGGCGGCCAGCACCTTTCAACTGACGGGCCTGCCTTCGGCGGCCGCGCCGCTGGATCTGTGCGTGGAGGCCGAAGCGCTGGGATGCGCCGTGGATTTCCGCGCCGGCACCGCGCCGCCGGAGTTCCCCGTCATCGCGCAGCCGCTGGCGGAGACGCTGGCGGACCTGCGGCTGGAAGCGCCGGCGGATCTGGAGACGCGCGGCCGGCTGCCCGTGGCGGCCGAAGCCATCCGCCGGCT
>JAGOBN010000041.1 GCA_017999235.1 Anaerolineales bacterium
TCAAAGGCACCGTCACGCTCCTGGCGGACGGCGCCCTGGGCGCCCTGACGCCCGAGCAGACCCACGGCCTGCAGGTGGCCGAGACGGCGGCCGAGCAGCTGGAACGCGTGGTCGAAGACGTCATCGATTTCAACGAAGTCCACGGCCGGCCGCTGGATCTGGAGCCGGTGGCCGTGTCCGAGGTCTGCCAGAGCGCCATCCAGACCATCCTGCCGCGCGCCCAGCGCCGCAATATCGTGGTGCGGCTGGTGGTGCCGGCGGAATTGCCGCCCGTGCGCGCCGATGCCGTGGCGCTGACGCGCATCCTGCGCCACCTGCTGGACAACGCGGTCAAGTTCAGCCCGACCGACGGCCTGGTGCAGGTGCTGGCCGAGCGGCGCGGCGATAAGATCCGGCTGGCGGTGCAGGATCACGGCCCCGGCATTCTGCCGGACGAGCGCGAACGCATCTTTATGCTCTTCTACCAGTCGGACGGCTCGAGCACGCGCCGCGCCGGCGGCATGGGGCTGGGCCTGGCCTTGGTCCGCAAACTGCTGGCGGCGCATGGCACCGTCATCGAGCTGGACACCGAGCTCGGCCACGGGAGCACGTTCTACTTCGAGCTGCCCCTCGCCGCCGCCTGAAGCCGTTTTTTCCAAGGACGCTGCCAATGGAATACCGCCTGTTCGGCCGCACCGGGGTGAAGGTCTCGCCGCTCTGTCTGGGCGCCATGAACTTCGGCGGCCCCACGGAGCCGGCCGCCGCGCACCAGATCATCCACGCCGCCCTGGACGCCGGCCTCAACTTCATTGATACCGCCGATGTGTACAACGAGACCCGCGCGGAGAGCGTGGTGGGCGCGGCGCTGGCCGGCCGGCGGGAGCGGGTCTTCCTGGCGACCAAAGCCCACTTTCAGGCCGGGCCGGATGTGAACGACGCCGGCAACTCGCGCCGGCATTTGCTGCGGGCCTGCGAGGCCTCGCTGCGCCGGCTGAACACCGATTACATTGACCTGTATCAGATCCACCGCCCCAGCCCGGAGATCCCGGTGGATGAGACGCTGGGCGCGCTGACGGACCTGGTGCGGGCCGGCAAGGTGCGCTATATCGGCTGCTCCACGCACCCGGCCTGGCGGGTGATGGAGGCGCTGGCGGTGAGCGAGCGCGCCGGCTTCGCGCGCTACGTCAGCGAGCAGCCGCCGTACAACCTGCTGGACCGCCGCATTGAAAATGAGCTGGTGCCGCTGGCCCTGGCCCACCACCTGGCCTTGATCCCGTGGGCGCCGCTGGCGCAGGGGGTGTTGGCCGGCCGCTACAGCGCCGGCCAGGCCCCGCCGGAAGAATCGCGCGCGGCGCGTTTGCCGGGCAGTATCTATGCCCAGCGGGTGACGCCGCGCGGGGTGGAAGCGGGCGCGCAGTTTGCGGCGCTGGCGCGGCAGTTCGGCAAGACGCCGGGGCAGCTGGCGTTGGTGTGGTGCAAGGATCAGCCCGGCATCACGGCGCCGATTGTGGGGCCGCGCACGCTGGAGCAGCTGCGGGATGTACTGCCGGTGTTGGAGATGGCGCTGAGCGCCGAGGAGCGCGCGGCCTGCGACGCCCTCAACCCCCCGGGCGGTGTGATCACCAATTTCCACAACACGGCCGGCTGGATGAAGACCCCCGGCGCGTAAGGGGGGCCGCTACCGCCGGGCTAAAAGGGTGGCGACGTACTGCTTGGCCTGCCGCGGGCCGGCCCCGGTCAGGGCGCGCACCTGCTGGATGGCCTCGGCCGTGTTCCCCTCCTGGACCAAATGAAACAGCTCGTGGACGAGGGCGGACGGCAGTTCAATGGCGCCGGTGGCGGGGTCGATGGGAAACGGCGGGGGCGGCGGCGGAGTCACTGTTTTTCCGGGCCGGTCAGAGCCTGGGTGAGTTGATTCCAGAACAGCGCATCGTTGGCGGCGGTGGACGCCAAGCGGATCAGGTCGATGACCAGGCCCACCATGAAGATCCGGAACTCCTGCCGGCCCAGCTTGGCGAAATCGGTTTGGGGTTTGCCCGGCTTGAGCGGCTCGTAGGCCTCGGTGGCGCGGCCGCCCAGGCCCTGATAGATAAACACGGCGTCCGTCTTTTCCCCTGACCGCCGCACGGCCAGGCCGTAGAGCTTGTCCTCGTTTTTGTATTTCTTCCAGAGCGTGGCCAGCGACCGGAGCCAGACCACTTCCACGGGGTCGCGCCCGCTGAAGACGGTCCAGTTGAACTCGGTCACCGGCTCGGCAAAACTGCTCCAATACCCAAACTCCAGCAGGCGCTCCGCCAGGGGCTGGGCCAGGCTCACGAGGATCTGCTTGTAGGGCAGGGCCTGCTGGGGGCGCGCCGGCGCCCAAGCCGCCAGGGCCGGCGCCAGCAGTTCGCCGGCCAGGCTGGTCGCCGTGGCCAGGTCCGCGCCCAGGCGCTGGTTGAAGGTGGCCTCGAAGGCCGCGCCAATGGTCTTGAAATCGGTGTCCTGGTTGAGCTTGGGGAGCAGGCCTTCGATCTGGGCGAAATCCAACACCTGGCCGACGACGATGAGATTGTGGATGATCTTGTCGCGCCCGACGATATCGCCGCCGGCCGTGATATCGCCGCCGGCGCTGACCGAGACGCCGCTGGGTTCCGGGTCGGGCATGGGCTTAGGCCTTGGGCTTGGAGCGCCGCGGCTTGGAGTCCCCGCCGGCCTCCGCGTAGGCCTCCACGCGCGCCCGCCAATCGGCGAAGATGCCCGTGAACTGCCGGTCAATCAGCGTGCCGGGCTCGAACTTGATCCACTGCACGTACCAATCGTAGCCGGTCTCCAGCAGACCTTCACTCCGCAGGCCCTCCTCCACCAGCACCAGCAAGGGCTGCCGCAGGGTATAGGCCATGGCGGCCTCGATCTGGTTCCAGACGGTGGGGAGCCGGACTTCTTGCAGCGGCTTCTCGGCTTCGCTGCCGCGCTTGTCGCGCCCCTCTTGGATGTAGAGGCGCTCAAACGCCAGAATGACCGTGCCGGCGGACTCCTGCATCACCTGCTCGATAAACTTGAGCGGCTGCATGGACGAGAACACGTTGCGGTTGACGATCTGCGGCTCCAGGCCCTGGGTCTGCAAGAACTGCTCGAAGGCGCTCAGAAACACCTCTTGCTCCGCCCGAAACGTCCGTCCGACGCTGACAAAGACTTTGTGGGTCATCCTCGGCCTCCCCGCCGCGTGAGCGGGCGCTATTCTACGCCCGCGATCGGATTCACCAAAATATACTCGACGCCGCCCTTGCGCTCGATCAGGCGGATGCTCTCGCGCAGCTTCTCCATCGGCACCAGCACGTTATCCACCGCCACCAGATGCGAGGCCTCCACCTGAGCGATGACGTCCAGCGTGGCCGTGACCCAATCCACATCCTCGCGGGGCGGGCGGACCACCGTCAACTCCAGGCCCTCGCCGCGCACCCGGCGCTCGATCTCCTGCACCCGCCCGAGGTGCCTGGCGTTGATGATGCGCGGGTCGGACGTGGCGATCGGCACACTGACGCCAAAGCGCTTGTCCACCACTTCGTCGGCGGTCTGCGTCTTCACCGGCCCAAAGTCCAACAAGAAGAGCGGGGCTTTGAAGGCTGCGGCCAGGCCCAGGGCGGTGGGCAGGGCTGGGGTGGTGTCGTAGAACGGCCCCAGCGGCAGGAGGATGGCTTTGCGGCGCTGGCGGCCCCACAGGTCGGCGTATTCCGGACAGGTCTCGAGCAGGGTATCGTGATCGCCGCTGGCGCGCACCACGCCGTCGCCGCGCGCGTCGGTGCCGAGCACCACGATCTGATCGGCGTTGCGGATGGTGTTGAGGCGGTGGGCGATGACCAGCACCGTGCGGCCGCGGCTGAGGGTGTCCAGCGCGCGGGTCACCGCCGCTTCGCTTTCGGCGTCCAGCGCGGAGGTGGCCTCATCCAACAGCAGGATGGCCGGCGCCGTCAGGGCCGCGCGCGCGATGCCCACCCGCTGCTTCTGGCCGCCGCTCAGCCCCTGGCCCAGTTCGCCCAGCGGCGTCTCCAGGCCGGCCTCCAACTGATCCAAAAACTCGGTCACGGCGCCCACGGCGGCGGCGGCCCGCACGGCTTCCGCGCCGGCCTCCGGGCGTCCAAAGCGGATGTTCTCGGCCAGGGTGCCGCGGAAGAGCGTGAAGTTCTGGGCCACTAGCCCCAGGTTGGCGCGCAGGCCGGTCAACGACAGCGTCCGCACATCATGGCCGTCGATGGTCACGCGGCCGGCGGTGACGTCCGCGAAGCGCGCCACCAGATTGAGCAGGGTGCTCTTGCCCGAGCCGGAGCCGCCGACCAAGGCCACTTTCTGGCCGGGCGGGATATCCAGGCTGACGTTCTTCACGCGCCAGGCCTCGGGGTCGTCCGGCGCATAGCTGAAGCTGACATTCTCAAAGCGCAGGTGGCCGCGCAGCCGGCCGGGGTCGAGCGCGCCCGGCGCCTCACGGATCGCCGGCGGCTGGTCCAACAGGGCGAAGACGCGTTGGGCGGCCACGCGCAGGCCCTGGGCGCGCAGCCAGGCGCCGCTCAGGGCGCTGAGGGGGGCCGTGAACTGGGTGAAAAAGGCCGCGAAGCTGGCCAGGTGGCCGGCCTCCGCGTGGCCGCCAAACAGGGCCGGGGCGTTGATCAGCAGCAGCAGGCCGCCGCCATAGATCACGGCCAGGCCGAGGCCCGTCATGGCGTACGAGACGGCGAAGTTGGTGGTGGACAGGCCCATGTTGCGCGTCATGAGGGCGGCCAGCTGATCCAGCTGCGCGCGGTAGGCCTGGGTGACGCGCGCCTCCTGGACGAAGATTTGGATATCGCGCACGCCCAGCAGCGCCTCATTGAGGCGGCTGGTCACCGCCCCCAGCTGCGCGCGGTAATCGGCCTCCAACTGCTGCATGCGCGGCACCAGACCGCGCAGGCTCCACAGCTGCAAGCCGCCGACCAGGCCGAAGCAGATGAGCGCCAGCGCCCAATTCAGGCTGACCATGAACAGCATGGCGAGGACGAGCTGGCCCAGGCTCACCAGCACGAAGGGCACGGCCTGGGTGAGGAAGACGCCGATGGTTTCGGTGTCCGTCAGGCCGGCGTTGATCAGCCGCCCGAATTCCCGGTCGCGATAAAACGCCGGCGGCTGGCGCAGGAGGCTGGCAAAGTAATCGCCGCGCAGGTCGGCGGTGAGCCGTTGGGCCAGGCGCGCGATCAGGACGCTGGCCTGGCGCATGAGCACCACGCCCAGCCCGGTGAGCGCCAGCATCGTCACCACCAGGGTGAGGGTCTGCTGCAGACCGGCCGCGCGCGTGGCGGGCTCCAGGCTGGCCGGCAGGGCTTCATCCACCAGCGGCCGGATCTGGCTGAGGGCGGTGGAGGTGGCGAGCGTGGCGGCGGCCAGGCCGAGGCCGGCCAGGCTCCAGGCGCCGCGCTGGCGCCGCGCATACGGCCCGAGCCGGCGCCAGGCGGAAAAAGGTTGTTCGGTCGGGCTCATTTGTGGATGGTTAGATACTGCAAGTTGTCGTTGTCCTGGTTGGCGATCCACAAACGCGTCCCGTCAAAGGCCAGGGCGCGGGGCCGGCTGTCTACCGGGATAGGCGGACCGACCGCGCCGGTGGCCGGCTCAATACTTTGGACGGTCTTGCCCGTGAAGCTGGCCACCCAGACCTGCTGGCCGTCAAAGGCCAGGTCGATGGGCGCGGTATTGACGGTCACTGTCAGGGTCACCGTGTTCCGCAGCGGATCAATGGCCTGCACGGTGTTGCTGTTCTGGTTGGCCACCCACAGCCGGGCGCCGTCCCAGGTGAAGGCGTTGGGGAAATTGCCCACCGGGATGGCCGGCCCCAGCAGGCCGCTGGTGGGGGCGACGGACTGGACGGTGTTATCGGTGCTGTTGGCCACCCACAGCCGCGCGCCGTCAAAGAAGAGGGCGGTCGGGTTGACGCCGATGGGGATCGCGGTCCCGGGCCGGCGGGTGTCTGGATCGATCGGCTGGAGGGTGCCGGTGTTGTTGGGGCCGCCGCGCCCGTTCACCACCCAGATCCGCACCCCGTCAAAGGCCACGCTGCGCACGCTCGGGCCGACGGCGACCGGCGCGTTGATGACGTTGGCGCTCAGGTTGACGGACTGGACGGTGTTGTCGCGGCCGTTGGCCACCCACAGGCGCGTGCCGTCAAAGGCCAGCGAGCGCGGCTCGTTGCCGACGAGGTAGCGCGTGCCGAGCCGGTTGGCGGCCACATCCAGCGCTTGTAGGGTCTGATTGGTTTGATACGACAGCCAGAGCTGGTTGCGGTTCGGCAGAAAGAGCAGGGCGCGCGGCGCCGGCCCGACCGGGAGCGTGGCCGACAGATCGCCCAGGCGCGGGTCCACGACCTGCACGGTGTTGTTGCCATTGTTGGCCACCCACAGCCGGCCGGCGGCGCTGACCAGGCCGGACGGCAGCCGGCCCACCTTCACCAGCGCCCCCACCCGGAAGGTGGCCGGGTCCACGGCGCGGATGCCGTCCTCATTCTGCACCGAGACCCAGACCTGCTGGCCGGTGGGATCATAGGCCAGCGCCACCGGGTTCAGGCCCACCGTGATGGGCTGCCCGGAGTTAAGCACCACGCGGCGCGCCACATCAATCACTGAGACATGCGCCACCCGGTCGTTCTGGTTAACTGTCCAGAGGCGCTGGCCGTCAAAGAGCAGAGCGGCCGGCCGGGAGCCGACGGTCAGCGTGTCCGGCTCCACCTGCTGGGTGGCGGGGTCAATCACCATCAGTGTGCTGTCGGACCAGTTGCCCACCCACAGTTTTTGGCCGTCAAAGGCCAGGGCGTAGGGCCGGTCGCCGACCGGCACCGTGGCGATCACGACGCGCTGTTCCGGATCGATGGCCTGCACGGCGTCGTCGTCGCCGTTGCTGACCCACACGCGCTGTCCATCCCAGGCCAGGCCCAGCGGGCTGCGGCCGGTGGCGATGGGCGCCACCACTTCGGCGCGCGTGACTGGATCAAAGGCCTGGATGGTGTTGTCCTCGGTGTTGGCCACCCAGACGCGCCGGCCGTCAAACAGCAGGGCGGTGGGGTTGCGGCCCACCGGGATCGGGCTGCCGGCGGCGCCGGTCTGCGGGTCGATGGTCTGGACGGTGTTGCTGATGGCGTTGGCCACCCAGAGCTGATCGCCGGCCAGGAGCATGGCGGCCGGCCCGACGTCCACCGGCACCAGCTGGTTCTTCTCGAACAGCCCGCGCACCACGCGTTCGGCGGCGGCGGCCTGACGGCGGATGTCGGCGGCCTCCAGCCGGATCGCAGCCGCCTCATCGGACGCTTGCGTGACCTCGACCACGGCCGTGGAGCGCAGGCGGGCGGCCCGGTCGGCCACGGCCACGCTGGTGCCCACCTGGGCGCCGGCCTCGGCCGCGCGCACATCGGCCTCAAACAGCGCGCGCGAGGCGGCGGTGGCCTGCACCTGGGCGGCGGCCACAGCCGTGCCGGCGTCACGCAGGCTGTTCTGGGCGGAAACGGTGATAAAGCCGAAGACCACACCGGCCACCAGCAGCAGGCCGGTGACCACCAGGCTGCCCATTTGGAACCCGCGCCGCCGGCGCTGGGCGGTGCGGCTCTTCTCGAGCAGCAGCTTGCTCTCCGGCGACAGCGTGAGCTCGGTCAGGCGCGGCTCCAGGATTGCCAGCTTGTCATCGTCCAGCAAAGTGCGCCGGCCGAAGCGCTGGTAGGTGTCGGTCTCGCGCTCCAGCAGTTCTTGCGCGGCTTTGCGCGCCTGCACGGCCGGGTCCACCGTGATCTTGCCGATCAGGTAGTCGTGCGCCAGTTCGTAACCCGGCTCCGGGTGTTCGGCGTTCGGTTCGAGCCGGCGCAGGAGCCGGCTGTCGATCAGCTGGCCGGCCAGCGCGTCGAACTTCTCGGCCGCCACGCCCAGGCTGGTCAGCTCCTGCACCAGCGCCGAATGGGAGCGGATGATGCGCCGGCCCTCGGACGAGATCAGGGCCTCCAGCAGGCGCCGGGCCGCGGTCTGCAGGTCCTTGGGGACATCGCGGGTCAGCACGCGGTCCAGGTGATCGTGGAGCAGGCCGGCCGCGCCGCCGCCCTGCTCGTAGAGCGCGCGGGTGATGGTGCGGAGGGTCACCGTCTCGGCCGGCGGCAGGTCGGTGTACAGGCCCGAGCACACAATTTGGATTTCGGGCGGGGAGACCTCGGCCGCGCCCAGATCCTTGATGATCTGCTCCACCAGCCCGGCCTCATACAGCACGCCGCGGCGTTTGGCCGGCTCGGCCACCACCTCGTGCGCTTCGGCCAAGGTGAGCCGGTTGAGGCGGTAATCATTGGCGAACGGGTCGCGGATCTGCGGGCGGAAGTTGGCCAGCGCGCCGAAGAATTCCGTGCGTAAGGCTAAGGTCCAGCGGACGTTCAGGCTGTCGTCCTCCAGGCACTCCGCCAGCTCGCGCACAAACTCGGCGCGGGCCGGGTCCGGCAGCTGGGTGAACAACTCTTCGGCTTGATCCAGAAAGATGTACAGCCGGCAGTCCGGCCCCAGGATAGCGCCGGTCTGGCGCAGAAAATCGCGCAGCGGGCCGGTGGCCAGCAGGGGCGCCACGCCCAGGTCCGGCAGGAAGGCGCGCTTGATCGCCAGGTATGGCTCCACCTGATAGGGCCGCAGGTAGATGGGCAAATGGCCGCGGGCGATGAGCTGGGGCATGACGCCGGCTTGGAGCAGCGAGGACTTGCCGGCGCCGGATTCGGAATGGATGACCGTCAGCGGCGCGCGGCTCAGGCGGTCCAGCACGTCGTTGATGGCGCGGGTGCGGCCGAAGAACAGGGAGGTGTCGCTGAGCCGGTAGGTGAGCAGGCCCTTGTAGGGGTTGCCGCGCGTCACCGTGTCTTCGCCGGCGCGCGCCTGCAGGCTGCGGGCGAAGGCGCTGACGCCGGCCGCCAGCGCCTGGCGCTCCAGCTCGCGGTCGGTGTGCGCGGCTTCGGCCGCCGTCAGCGCGCGCTGGACGATGTTCTGGATGTTGTGGATGATCTTGTCGCGGCCGACGACGTCACCGCCGATGGCTAGGTCGCCGGAAGCGTTGATGATAGCGCCGCTGGACTCGGTCATCGCGGATGAGCCTTCCCTACACAGAGTACGGGTTGGTAGCCGGTTAGTGGATCAGCGTTCTAGCCGGTAAATATACACCCGAATTTGGCCGCTGACTGCAATTAAGACAAGCGCCCACCGCCGGGGTGAGCGCTTGGGAAAACGGCGGAGCGGGCCGGCGGTTTAGCTCAGGCCGTAGAGCGCGCTGAACTTGGACCGCAGGTAGCGCACATACGGCCCCACGTTGATGGGGCCGCCGACGACGCGCTGCAAGAGCTCGGCCGGCGTGAACTTGCGGCCGTGCTGGTGGATGTGGACGCGCAGCCAGTCGCGCAGGGCGGTGACATCGCCGCGGGCCAGGCGGGCCGGCAGGTCGGGCAGATCGGCCTGGATCTTCTCCCACAGCTGGGACGCGATGATGCTGCCCAGCGCGTAGGTGGGGAAGTAGCCCAGCATGCCGCCGGACCAGTGGACGTCCTGCAGAACGCCCTGGGCGTCGTCCGGCACGTCCACGCCAAAATAGGCCTTGAAGCGCGTGTTCCACGCCGCCGGCAGGTCGCGCAGCGGGATCTCGCCCGCCATCAACGCCTGCTCCAGTTCAAAGCGCAGGATGATGTGCAGGCCATAGGTGGCCTCGTCCGCCTCCACCCGGATGAACGAGGGCTGGACGATGTTGATGGCGCGGTAGAAGGCCTCCAGGTCCACGCCGGCCAGCTGCGCCGGGAAAGCGGCCTGCAGCTGCGGATACAGGAACTGCCAGAAGGGCCGGCTGCGGCCCACCAGGTTCTCCCACAGGCGGCTCTGTGATTCGTGGATGCCCAGCGATGCGCCGCGGCACAGCGGCGTGCGCTCCAGGGCCGGGCTGACCTGGTGTTCATACAACCCGTGGCCGAACTCGTGCATCGAGCCGAAGAGGGCGGGATTGATGAAGTCCGGATAATAGCGCGTGGTGATGCGGATATCCTGGGTGGCGGAGTTGCTGGCGAACGGATGCACCGTCGGATCGAGGCGCCAGGCCTGGCGCGAAAAGCCGAAGTGGCCGAGCAGCTTCAGGCAGAACGCCTCCTGCTCGGCGGGCGGGAACGGCTGATGGACGGGGGCGTCGCTGACCGCGGCGGCGCGTTCGCGGATGGCCGCGATCAGCGGCACGATCTCGGTCTTGAGGTCGGTGAAGACCGTTTGCACGTCCGCCGTCTTCATCCCCGGCTCGTAGTCATCCAGCAGCACGTCATAGGCGGATTGGCCGGCCTCGGCCAGGCACTCCACCAGCTGATGTTTGAGCTCCAGCGTGTGTTCAAGGTGCGGCCGGAAGAGCTCGTAATTGGACTGCTGGCGCGCGGCCACCCAAGCCGGCCGGGCCAGCCCGGCGGCGCGCGCCATTTCGGCCCGCAGGGCGGTGGGGACCCGGACGGCCTTGAGATAGTCGCGGCGGGTCACGCGGATCAGGCTGGCCTCATCCGAGTCGTAGGGCAGGCTGGCCTCGTAGCCGGCTAGTTCTTCCAGGCGGCGGCCAATCTCCGGCGTCGTGAACTTCTCGTGCGCCAGTTTGTTGACGGTGGCGAGCTGTTCGGCGCGCACCGCCGCGCCGCCGGGCGCCATCATGGTGTGTTGGTCCCAGTTCAGCACCCAGCTGATCTTGTTGAGATCATGGATTTCCGCCAGTTGGGTTTTGAGTTCCGAGAAGGCAAGGGGTGGGGTGGTCATCAGGTGGGCCTCATATAAGGAAGGTGGCTGGATCAGGGTGTGGCCGTGGGGGTCGCCGTCGCGCCGGCCGCGATCCAATCCAGCCGCGGGCAGGGGTTGTAATCCTGGCCCAGGATCACCCGGAACGCGGCCGGGCTGGCGGCGTCCGGCTGGGCCATAATCTGCTTATCGGCCAGATGCAACAGGCTTTGCAGCGCCTTGAGCGGTGAGCCTTTGCTGCTGGTGGTGAAATCCAACAGCGTGGTGGCGGCCTGCGGCGGGGCCGGCTCGGCGCTCACGACCGGCGCGTACCCGTCGTTGCGGAGGGTCTCGGCGGCCAGGTGCTCCCAGCCGGGCTGGCCGGAGGCGTTGACGACCTCGACCAGAGTCACCGGGCGTTCCAGGCGGTTGGCGCTGGGCGGCTGGAAGGCCTCGCGCAGCAGGGCGGTCAGCGGGCCGGGCTGGGGCAGCAGGACGTCGTCGCCTTTGGGCGTGAGCCAGCGCGTGGTCTGGTTGGGCCCGATGGCGAAGTTGCGCAGGCGGGCGTCCTGCAGATCGCCGGCCAGCGGCGCGAACTGCATCAAATCCCACAGCCCGAGATCGGTGCTCACCACATCCTGAAAATTCGCATACAGCGCCGGGACCTGCGGGATGACGCCGGCGTCCAGCGCGCCGCGGTAAATGGCGCGCAGGACCTGGCGCTGGCGGTAGCTGCGGAAGTAATCGCCGCCGATCGGCCGGGCGCGCGCATACCAGAGCGCCAGATCCCCATCCATGTGCGCCACCCCGATCGGCTGGCTGAACAGAGAATAGTTTTCGGTCAGGGTCTCATCCAGGTCGGGCGCGTTGAGCCGGTATTCGGTGAGCGGGCAGGTGACCGCCACCTCGACCCCGCCCAGGGCGTCCACGATCTGGCGAAAGCCGTCGAAATTGATGGCGGCATAATAGTGGATGGGGACGCCCAGGTTGTAAAGCACCGTCTGCTTCAGCAGGGCCGGCCCGCCGCCGGGATAGCTGAGCCGTTCGCCGGCGTCATAGGCGGTGTTGATGCGCGTCATGCCCCAGGTCGGCACATACACAAACAGGTCGCGCGGGATCGAGACCAGCGAGACCAGGCCGGCCGTCTTGTTGATGGAGACGATGATCAGCGTGTCGGTGCGGAAATTCTTCTCCAAGTAGGGGCGCGAGTCGGTGCCGATGAGCAGGACATTGACGACTTCGCCCTCGACCGCCAGCGCGGCCACCGGCGTGGGGAAGGGCGTCATCAGCGTGGCGTCGGCGCGGGGCGTGATGTTGTAATAGCCGAGCGTGGGCTGGCCGACCGGCTGCGCGGTGGGCGTGGCCGTGGCGGTGGGCGCGGCCGGCGCGGTGGCCGGCGCGCTGCTGCCGGGCGTGGCGGCGCTGGGCGCCGGGGCGGTGGGCGCGGCGGCGCTGGGCGCCGGGGTAAACGCGGTCGGCTCCGCTGTGGCGGTGGGCGGGGGCGGCGCCGGCGCGCACGCGGCCAGGGCCGCGGTCAGAGTAAGGGCGCCCCAAAACGCCGCCCACAGGCGGCGCCGGGAACGGCGGGTTGAACAGGTCATGGGCCTTAACGTTGACGGTGGCGGGTGATCAGTGGGGATCAGC
>JAGOBN010000596.1 GCA_017999235.1 Anaerolineales bacterium
CCCCGGCCGCAGCGGCCCCTCCCCGGCGATCAGGGTGATGTGGCCCACCAAGACGCCGGCGACGTCGGTGAGCGCGTTGTGCGGGCCGGGCGGGAGCGAGCCAATGGTCAGACCAATGGCACGCGCACGGAGCCGAGTCATAGAGCCTCCTGACTTGAACTGGACGGGAAGTATACGCCGGCCGGCCGGGGTGGAAAATTGGCTATTGCCCCGCGAGTCCGAGATTCCTATAATCGAGCCCAATCCAGCCCGCTCAACAAGGACCGCCGCATGTATGTCCAAACTGAGATCCTTTTTCCGCCCCGCTTGATCCCGCAGCTCAGGGAAGCTGTCGGCCCGGAGTTCCGCAAACTGGTGGACCAGGTGGCCGGCCTGGACGAGGCCCATCCGGAGAGCCTGGCCTTCACCCTGATGATGATCCGCCTGGACGGCTGCCTGGAGTGCGAGACCGACTCGTTCCGGGCCATGCGCGGCTGCCAGGCGTGCGCGCTCCAGAACCTGCGCCGGCACCGGGCCGACGAGCGCGAGCTGCTCAAGCTGTACAAATCCGCGCTCAAGGAGGTCCAGGCGCACCCGGCCGCCGGCGGCGGTTAGCGCGGGGGAGGCCGGCCCAGGATTTGGTGCCGGACTCGTGCTTGTGGTATCCTGAACGCGTGTTGCCGTTGTTTGCGTGCTCCACCACCCACCCACACGCCACCTAACGCCCTGAAGCCGCGCCTGCCGGCCCAGGGCGTTTCTTTATCGGCGACGGAAGCCCGCCGCGCCGTCGCGGGGAGAGCCCCATGCTGACCCTGGTCGAAAAGGTCGTTTTTCTGCTGTTGGCCGCCGGCTCGGCGTATTACGCCTATCAAGCCGCCGACCGGATCCGGCGCATCATCCGCCGCGGCCGGGGCGGCGAGGCCATCGACTGGCGCGCCGCGCTGGGCCGGGCGCAATCCGCCCTGGCCAAAACCGTCACCCTCTCGCCCACCTGGCAGACGCGCTTCGGGCCGACGCTCTTCCATGCCTTCGTCGTCTGGGGGTTCGTGTATTACCTGCTGGTCAACCTGGCCGATGTGCTGCAAGGCTTTATTACCGGCTACCGCTTCCCCACCAACGGCGCGGTGCCGCTGCTGGACGGCGTCTACAACCTGCTGGCGGACGTGCTCAGCGTGGGCGTGCTGCTGGGCATGGCGGCGCTGCTGGTGCGCCGCTTTGTCCTGAATTCGCCCGACTTCAAGTTCCTGGACAGCACCCTCGTCCATCCCAAAGCCAAGGCCGGCATCCGGCGCGATTCGGCCATCGTTGGTTCTTTCATCCTCTTTCACATCGGGGCGCGCTTCCTGGGCGAGAGCTTCCATCTGGCCGAAGGCCGCCTGGATATGTGGCAGCCGTTCGCCAGCGCGCTCTCGCTGGTGTGGGAGCCGCTGACGCCGGCGACCATTGTGATCCTGCAGCATATCTGCTTCTGGGCCGCGATCGGCTCGATCATGCTGTTTGTGCCGTACTTCCTGTACTCCAAGCACATCCACATCTTCATGACGCCCCTGAACTTCCTGTTCAAGCCGGAACGGAAGTCCATGGGCCAGTTGGCCAAAATTGATTTCGACGACGAAACGGTGTCGCAGTTTGGGGCCACCAAGCTGGAGCACCTGGAATGGCCGGCGCTGTTCGACGCCTACGCCTGCATCATGTGCAACCGCTGTCAGGATCAGTGTCCCGCCCACACCACCGGCAAGGCGCTCTCGCCCTCCGCGCTGGAGATCAACAAACGCTATTTCCTCAACGACCAGGGCGCGGCCCTGGCCGCCGGGAAAGAGTCCGAGCCGACACTGCTGGAATTTGCGATCTCGGAAGAGGCGGTCTGGGCCTGCACCACCTGCGGGGCCTGCGTGCAAATCTGTCCGGTGGGCAACGAACCCATGCGCGATATCCTGGATATCCGCCGCTCGCTGGTGCTGATGGAGAACAAATTCCCGGAGCTGTTCCAAACCGCCTTCCGGGGCATGGAGCGCCAGGGCAACCCCTGGAATGTGGGGCCGGGCAGCCGGCTGGAGTGGGCGCAGGGGCTCAAGGTTCCGACCGTGGAGCAGAACCCCGAATTTGAGATCCTGTACTGGGTGGGCTGCGCGCCGGCCACCGATCCGCGCGCCCGCCAGACCGCGCGCGCCTTCGTGGACGTGCTCAACGCCGCCGGCGTCAACTTCGCCGTGCTCGGCCAGATGGAATCCTGCACCGGCGACTCGGCCCGGCGTTCCGGCAACGAGGCCCTGTACTTCCAGCTGGCCACCCAGAACACCGAGGTCATCAACGAGGTGATGGGCGACGCCGAACAGCGGCGCCAGCGCCGCATCGTGGCCACCTGCCCGCACTGCCTGCACACGCTCAAAAACGAGTACCCGGACTTCGGCGGGAATTGGGAGGTGGTGCACTACACCCAGTTCATCGCCGAACTGATGGCGGCCGGCAAGCTCAAGACCGACCCGGCCAAGACCGCCAACGTGGCCTTCCACGACCCATGCTATCTGGGCCGGCACAACGGCGTCTTTGACGCGCCGCGCCAGGTGCTGCAGGGCGCCGGCGCCGCCGTCACCGAACTGCCGCGCAACCGGACGCAGTCCTTCTGCTGCGGGGCCGGCGGCGCCCAAATGTGGAAAGAGGAAGAGCACGGCGCCGAACGCGTCAACCACCACCGGCTGAAGGAAGCGATGGCGGCCGGCCGGGACACCCTGGCCGTGGCCTGCCCCTTCTGCATGATCATGTTCACAGACGCCAAGACCGCCGTGCCGACCGAGATGCAGATCAAGGACGTGGCCGAAATCGTGGCCGAGAGCCTGGTCAAAAGCTAGACGCCGGCCGAGCGGCGCGGGCAGACATCCAACGGAGGCCGGCCTCGGCCTCCGTTTTCTATTCTTTCGCGGTTGGAACCCGCTGGCCTCCAACCCTTATCCCCGCCTCGAATACCCCAAACGCCCCATAGTCCCATCGTCTCACCTTGACGCCCTTTCGGTCATGTTCTACGATACCGGCAAGTCAAAATTGGACTATTTGCACACAGCATCACCAATTTGACCCAGGAGCCTCGTGATCGCAACGACCGAACCTCTGCTTAAGCTAGACGAAGCCGCGCTCCTACAAGACTATCAATTGGCCGCCGAAAGCCGGTTGGCCAGCCAGATCGGCCGGCGCGAGGTGATGAGCGGCCGGGCCAAGTTTGGCATTTTTGGCGACGGCAAGGAGCTGGCCCAGCTGGCCCTGGCCAAGGTCATCCGCCCCGGCGATTTCCGCGCCGGCTACTACCGCGATCAGACGCTGGCCTTTGCGCTGGGCGCCTTGACCTACCAGC
>JAGOBN010000042.1 GCA_017999235.1 Anaerolineales bacterium
CGGCCGGGTCGGCGAAGAGGCGGGTCACCTCGACGCGGGTGATGTCAGGATCTACCGGGGTGATGGCCGTGATAGCGCCGGGGGTCCGCGTCACGTGCAGCAGACCGAGCGGGGCCGGCGCGGGTTGGCCGGCCGCCACGCGCTCCAGGCGTTGTTCCAACCACACGCCGCCCGCCGGGTCGGAGAGCTGCCGCACGCCGTCCACGTCGCCGGCCAGGGCCGCTTGTTCTTCCTGGGCCACGGTCTGGCGGAGCGCTTGTTCTTGGAGGAGCCGGGTCGCGGTGGTGTTCGCCCACTGCCCCGCCAGCAGCGCCACGACGAGGCCGGCGGTCAGCCAGCCCAGGCGCCGGCGGCGGGCGCTGGGCGCGGGCGGTTTTGGGGCGCGGACGGGCGGCCCCGCGGCCGGTTGCCGCTCCCCGTCTCGGCGCGCCGGCTCGGCCTCCGGCGGTTCGGCAAACGGAGTCTCGCTGACCGTCCACTCCCAGTGGATGTCCTGACCCGGCCCAGGCGGCATGCGGCTCCTGAGCGGCCCCGGGCGGTTATTCGCCCAGCAGGGCGGCCGTGATGGCGTTGAGCTCTTCGTCGGAATAAAAATGGATGACCACCGTGCCGCCCTTGCGGCCCCGGTTGAGGGCCACCTTGGTGCCGAGCTTGACGCGCAGCCGTTCGGTCAGGGCGTCGGCGTCGGCGCTGTTGCGCGCGGGCTTGGCCGGCTTGGCGTCTTTCTGGCCGAGCAGCCGGCGCACCAACTCTTCCGTCTGGCGCACTGTCAGGCCTTTGCCAATGACGGTGTTGAAGGCCGCCAATTGGGCCTGGGTATTGGGCAGGGCGAGCAGGGCGCGGGCGTGGCCTTCGGTGATCTGGTCGTTGGCCAGCGAATCCAGCAGGCGCTGGGGCAGTTTCAGCAGGCGCAGGGTGTTGGTCACCGTGACGCGCTTCTTGCCCACGCGCGCTGCGATCTCCTCGTGCGAGAGCTTGAAGTCGTCCGCCAGATGCTTGTAGGCCAGCGCCGTTTCCAGCGGGCCGAGGTCGGCCCGCTGGATGTTCTCAATCAACGCCAGTTCCAGCAGCTGCTGGTCGGTGGCCTCGCGGATCAAGGCCGGCACCGTGGGCAGGCCGGCCAGCTTGCTGGCCTCCAGGCGGCGCTCACCGGCGATGAGCACATAGCGGCCGGGCGCGCCGGTCTGGGCCACCACCAGCGGCTGCAGGATGCCGTGCTCGCGGATGGAGGCGGCCAGTTCTTCCAGCGCCGCCGGCTCAAAGCGCGTGCGCGGCTGGCGCGGGTTGCGCGTGATGCTGGTGATGGGCAGTTGGCTGACGCCGCCCTGGGCTTCGGAAACCGGGATCAGGGCGTCTAGGCCGCGCCCCAGGCCGCGTTTTGGAGGCATATCGGTTACTCCGGGTGGGCGTCGCTTTTCGCGTCGCTCTTGGCGTCGCCTTTGATGACTTCTTCCGCCAGGGTCTTGTAGGCCAGCGCCCCCGGCGAGGACGGCGCGTAGGCCGTGATCGGCACGCCGTGCGACGGCGCCTCGGCCAGGCGCACGCTGCGCGGGATCAGGCTCTTGAAGACCTTGCCCGGAAAGTGCTTGCGGACCTCGGTCACCACCTGCTCGGCCAGCGAGGTGCGCGCGTCGTACATTGTGATCACCACGCCCCGGATGGTGAGCTGCGGGTGCAGGGCGGTGCGGACGCGGGCGATGGTGTGCGTCAACTGGCCCAGCCCTTCCAGGGCCAGGTATTCCGCCTGGACCGGGATGATCACGCCGGCGCGGGCGGCCACCAGGCCGTTCAGCGTCAGCAGGCCCAGCGACGGCGGGCAGTCGATGAGGATGTAATCATAGTTCTTTTCGACCGGCTTGAGGCCTTTGATCAACTGATTCTCGCGCGCCAGCAGGCTCACCAGTTCGATCTCGGCGCCGGCCAGCGCCGGCGAGGCTGGCAGCAAAGCCAGCTTGAGCTTGGGGCTGTGCAGGACGTAATCGGCGGCGGACCCGTCGCCGATCAGCACGTCATACACGCCGCCGGCCACCTTGTTCTTGTCAATGCCTAGAGACGATGTGGCGTTGGCCTGCGGGTCCAGATCCACCAGCAGGACGCGCTTGCCCAGATTGGCCAGATGGGCGGCCAGGTTGATGGCGGTGGTCGTCTTGCCGACGCCGCCTTTTTGGTTGACGAGGGTATAGATATGCGTCATCGCCGCCTTAAACCTGTTCCGCCCGCCGCCGCGCCAGCTCGATCTCCGCCGGGGCCGGCACCCCGGCCAGACCGGGGCGGGTGACGGAGACGGCGGCAATCTGGTTGGCCAGCCGCGCCGCCGCCCACGGGTCGCGCGTCTCATGTAAATGGATCAAGAAAGCGGCGGCGAAGATATCGCCGGCGCCGGTGGGGTCCACTTCCGTCTGCGGCACGGCCGGGAAGGGCCGTGGTTCCGCGCCGCGCGCGAAGACCGTGCAGCCTCGCGGGCCTTCGGTCACCACCAGGAGCGGCGTCAGGCCGGCCCAGCGCCGGAGCACGGCCCAGTCGCCGCGCACGTCCTCAATGCTCAGGATGACGGCCTGGGCGTGGGGCAGGGCGCGCTCCGCGTCCGGCCAGGCCTGGCGCGAGACCAGGCCGGCCGCATCCCAGCCGCGCAGCCAGCCCTGGACAGTCAGGCCGACCAGGGCGCCGTCGAAGGCGGTCAGCAAATCGAGGTCCAGCTCGCCGGCCAGCGGCGCCAGATGCACAATGGGCGCGCGCCGCCAGGCGGCCGGCACATCGGCGGCGCTCAAAGGCGCGGCGCGGCCGCGCAGGAATTGCGTGCGGCCGTCCGGCCCGTAAATGTTCTCAAAGGTCGTGCTGGTCGGGGAAGGGCGGCAGGCGACGGCGATCTCGGCCAGCGGGGCGAGATCCACATCGGCGGCGCTGGCCGTGACCACGCCGGCCGGATAACCCAAAGCGTGGGCGGTGAGGCTGGCAAAGGCCACGCTGCCGCCCAGTCGAGGGCCGGCCGGCGTCAGGTCTTTGGCCACATGGCCGATGGCGAGATAAGAGACGGGCGCCGGCATGCGACGGACGACGGACGACCGACGGCCGGCGCGGGGCGACGAGCGGGACCCGCCGGCGGTGGTCGGCCGGCTCGCGTTACTTGGGATAGATGGTGACTTTGCGGCGCGGGCCTTCGCCCACGCTTTCGGTGCGGACTTGCGCGTGGTGGCGCAGCTCCAGATGCACAATCCGGCGCTCGTCGGCCGGCATCGGCTCCAGGGCGATGGCGCGGCCGCGCTGGATGACCTGCTCGGCCGTGCGCTGGGCCATGCGCCGCAGCTGCTCGTGCCGGCGCTGGCGGAAGCCTTCCACGTCCACCACCAGGTTGACGCCGTGGCTGAGCTGTTTGGCCAGCAGCAGGCGCGCCACGTATTGCAGGGCGGCCAGAGTCTCGCCGCGCCGGCCGAGCAGGATGCTCAGGTCGTCGCCGCGCACATCCACCAGCAGCGAGCGCTCGCCGTCCTCTTCGTCCACGGCGCCCCACTGGGCCGTGACCGTGACGGTCTCGGCCACCTTGAGGCGGGCCAGCAGATCTTCGAGCGTTTGCGCCGCCAGAACGAGCTCGCGGTCGCCGGCGGGGGCGGGCTCAGAGGACAACGGGACGGGAAGGTCGGCCATGTCGAATGCTCCTTGCGCGGCGCCGGGTGGCTTACTTCGATTTGCGGTTCTTGGCGGCGGCCGCCGGCGCCGGGGCCGGCCCCCTCAGGCTGAAGATGTTGCGCCAGTTGATGGGATTGGTGAAGCTGTACTGCACGATGCTCATCAAGTTGCTAAAGATGAAATAGATCGACAGGCCGGAGGCGAAGGTCAGCGAGAAGTACCCGAACATCAGCGTCGAAGTCAGCGCCATGGTCTGGGACATCTGGCCGGCCTGCGGGTCGGCGGCGGCCGGCGTCATCACCTTGGACTGCACCCAGGTGGTGGCGGCCACAAACAGCGGCATCACGTAGTACGGGTCGGGCAGGCCCAGGTTCATCCACAGAAAACGGTTGTCGAGCGGGATCAGGTTGGTGACGTTCGGCAGAAAGGAGTACAGGTGCGAAGACAGCGTGAAGAGCTGCAGCGGCGTGGCGGCGATGGAGCTGGTGATGGCCTGGTACATGCCGATGATGATCGGGAATTGGATCACCAGGGGCAGGCAGCTGCCGAACGGGTTGACGCCGGCCTGCTGATACATCTTCATCTGCTCTTGGGCCAGTTTGTCCTTGTCGGCCGGGGCCGAGTACTTGGCCTGGGTCTTTTTCCACTCGTCGCTCTGCTGCAGGTCTTGCAGCGCCTTGGTGGATTTCTGCTGCTGCCAGGTGAGCGGGAAGGTCAGCGCACGGATCAGCAGCGTGAAGACGACGATGGTCAGCGTCAGGTTGTTGAACAGCAGGCTGTACAAGAACAGCATGCTGTTGACCATCGGATTGATGATGAGCATTTCCCACATGGCGGATTTGTACCTTTACTGCGCGGGCGCGAAGGCCCACTTCAGAGCGCCGGCGGTGGTGTAGGCCACCAGCCAGTTGCTGCCGGAGAAGGGGGCCACCAGGATCAGGTCCGCTTCCGGAAGGACCAGCGGCGTGCCCAGGAGCTGGCCGCGATTGTCGCCGGCGGCCGGCTGTTTCCATACTTCCGCGCCGGTGGCGAGGCTGCGGGCGTAGACATAGCCGTCTTTATCGCCCACGATCACGGCGTCGCCCGCGATGGCGGGGCTGCCGCGCAGGATGCCGCCGGGCTTGGCCGTCCACAGCGGGCGGCCGGTTTGGGCGTCCACGGCCAGCAGGTTGCCGCTCAGGTCGGTGACGTACACGGCGCCGGCGTGGACGGTGGGGCTGGCCCACACCCAGTTGTTGGCGTCGGCGCTCCAGCGCTGTTCGCCGCTGGCGGCGTCTAAGGCCAGGATCTTGTTGCCAAAGGTGCCGAGGTACAACCGCCCGTCGGCCAGGGCCGGCGTGCCGGCCAGCGACGCGCCCAGATCCTGCTTCCAGCGCAGGGCGCCGTCGGCGCGGTTGAACGCGTACAGGCTGTGATCCAGCGAGGCCACGTACACCGTGTCGTCCGTCACCAGCGGGGCCGCCCAGATCGGGTTCTTGGCCGTGGCTTCCCAGCGATACGCGCCCGTCTGGGCATCCACGGCGTAGATATTGTTGTTGGCCATCCCGAAGTACGCGCCGCCGTCCTTGACGGTCACGCCGCCCAGGATGCGGTTGTCCACCGGCGGCATCAGCCCGAAGACGATGCTCTTGGTGGCGGACGGGGTGAGCGGGCAGCCCAGGCGGGCGGCGGCCTTCTCATCAAAGCCCAGGCACCACAACTGCGCGCCGGTGGCGGGGTCCAGCCCGAACAGCGCGCCGCTGTGCGAAGACAGCGGGCCTTCCGAGCCGACCACAATCACGTCCGCGCTGACGCCCGGATCGGCGAAGAACTGATCACCGTTGCCGGGGGTGGCGGGGAAAGACCAGCGCTGTTTGCCGTCGCTTAAGTTGACGGCCACCACGCGGTTGTTGTTGGCCACAAATGCCAGTTCGGCATTGGCGGCCAGGCCAGGCCAGGCGGAGGCGATGGGCGCGCCCGTGCAGCCGGCGGCAAAAACGAGGCTAATCAGGCCCAGCAGGGCCAATCGCAAACGACTCACCTTGAACTCCTAGGGCACCGGATCCTAACCACCGGGGTTGAACGGGTTGCAACGCAGGACGCGCCAGGCCGCCAGGAGGCTGCCTTTCAGGACGCCATATTTCTGGATCGCCTGGAAACCATAGCGCGAACAGGACGGATAAAACCGGCAGGTATCGGCCGGCAGGGCGCGGGAGAGCGTCAACTGGTACAGCCGAATGACCGCCAGCAGCGCGGTGCGCGGCAGCTGCGTCAGGCGGAAATCCGGCCGCCACTCGGGCAGGGGCGCGCGGGACGGCCAAATCGGGTCGCCGGCGGCGGGCGCCGGCTCGGGGTCGGCATGATCAGGCGGCAGGTGGGTTGAACACATGGGCTTTTCGCAGCAGCTGCGCGAGAGCGTCGCGCACCTGGGGCATTTTACACCCGGCGATCGGCGCGCGCGCGATCAGCACCAGATCCCAGCCGGGCGCCAGCCCGGCCGCCAGGGCCCGCGCGGCCGCGCGCATCAGCCGCTTGGCCCGGTTGCGCCGCACGGCTGAGCCGACCGACCGGCCGGCCGTGAAGCCAAACCGGGAGGCGGGCTGGGTCTCACCGGCGGCCCGGCAGACGATAAGAACGATAAGCGGGTGGGCGTAGGATCGTCCATCGCGCCGCACCCGCTCAAAGTCGGCTGTGCTTCGCAGCCGGAGCATAGGCTCTTGCGCCCGCCCCGCCGCGCCCTTTATTTCTTGGCCGTGTCGCGCGTCACCGGCGCCTTGGCCGATTTCCAATTGATGCGCTTGACGTGGTTGTTCATGGTCGGCGCCAGCTGCCAGCGGCCCCGGGCGCGGCGCGCCTGAAGCACTTTGCGCCCGCCTTTGGTGGCCATGCGCGCCCGGAAGCCATGCGTGCGGATGCGATGGCGCACGCGCGGTTGATACGTTCGTTTAGTCATGAGAAAACCTCTACTTCAGATGGTCAGTGCTGACGATTAAGCGGCGGGATTATAACGTAACGCATGGGGATGGTCAACGGTTGGAGAAAAGCGGGCCGGCCGCCTACTCCGGCCCCCAACGCGGCTGATAATCCGCCCAGGGGTTCTGGGTCAGCCGTTGCAGGCCGGCGCCGTCCGGCTGGACCAGATAGAGTTCGTTGTTGCCGGCCCGCACTGAGGCGAAGGCGATCCAGGCGCCGTCCGTGGAGAAGCCGGGGCCGGCGTTGTCGCTGGTGTCCGTCAACGGCCGGAGATTCTGGCCGTCCACGCCGATGAGGTAGATCTGGCGCTGGCCGCGCACGCCTTGATAAAAAGCCAGCGTCTGGCCGTCCGCCGACCAACTGCTGCGGCCGCCCATATCCGGCAGGGCGGTGACCGGCCGCGGCTCCGAGCCGTCGGCGCGCATGACCCACACCTGCCGGCCGCCGCTGCGGGTGGAGGCAAACGCCAGCCACTGGCCGTCCGGCGCCCAAGTGGGGTCGATGCTCTCGCCGTCGAACGTCAGCTGCCGCGGCCGGCCGCCGTCCGCGTCCATCAGCCAGATCTGCTGCCTGCCCCCGAAGCTGGAGGTGTAGACGATGGTGGTCCCATCCGGCGAGAGCTCCGGGGCATAATTCTGGGCGCCGTTCGCGGTCAGCTGCGTCAGGCCGCCGTCCTCCAGGGTGAGCCGGAAGATTTCATAGTTGGCGCCCTGGATCTGCCGCGCGAACAGCACCGCCCGCCCGTCAGGGGTCAGGGACGCGTACCAATCGCCGACGGCGTTGTCGGTCAACTGAGTGAGGGCGCCATCGCTCAAGCGCAGAAGACACAGCTCATCGTCTTGGCCGTCAAAGCAGGTGTACACGAGCTGGCCGCGCAGGCCGGCCGGCCAGGGACTCACCGGCGCGGCGCTGGGCGCCGGGCGGGGAGATGGCGAGGCGGCGGCGGGCGCTTCGCCCGGCGGTGTGGGCGCCACCGGGACGGTGGCCGTGACGGACGGGAAAGGACTGGCCGGCGTGACAGCGGCTGGAGGCGCGGGCGCGGCCGGGGGGCGCGCGGAGGCCAGCCAGACCAGGCCGGTGCCCAGCGCGAGCCCGCCCACGCATAACCCTGCGAGCGCCGCGCCGAGCGCGGCCATGTGCATAGAACTCAGCCGGGGCCGCCGGCCCGAGGGTGGTTGTTCCACCGTCACCTCCAACCCGGTTTCAGTTGCCAACCCGGAGTCTCTATTCTATACTGGCGCGCATGACCCGCGTGATCGTGGTGGCCAATCAGAAAGGCGGCGTCGGCAAGACGACGCTGGTCAACAACCTGGGCGCCGCGCTGGCGGAGGCCGGCCAGAAAGTGATTCTGGTGGACCTGGACCCGCAAAGCGCGCTGACGGCCGGCCTGGGCTTCGATCCATACACCCTCTCGCGCACCGCCTACACGCTGCTGACGCGGGAGTCGACCAGCTTGGCCAGCGTGCTGCGGCCGGTCGGGCCTAACCTAGTGCTGGTCCCCGGCTCGGTCGATCTGGCCGCGGCCGAATACCAGATGGCCGAGACGCCCGATCAGCCTTACCGGCTGCGGAACGCGCTGGCCCGCAGCCGCGTGCCGGCCGATTTTGTTTTGATCGACACGCCGCCCAGCCTGGGCCTGCTGACCGTCAATGGCCTGGTGGCGGCCACCGAACTGCTGGTGCCGGTCCAGTGCCAGTACCTGGCCATGCGCGGTGTGCGCGGCCTGCTGGAGTCCATCTGGTTGATCCATGAACGGCTCAACCCGGACCTCAACTTGCTGGGGGTGCTGGCCACGCTCTATCGCAACGGCTCGGACCATGCCCGGGAAGTGTTGGATGAGTTGCGCGCCGTGTTCGAGCACAAGCTGTTCGACACGGTGATTGAAGACGAAGACGCCGTGGCCAAAGCGCCGGTGGCGTCCAAATCCGTGCTGGCCTATCAGCCGAACAGCGCCGCCGCGGCCGCGTTCCGCCGGCTCGCCCAGGAGGTCCTCCATGTTCACTAACCCCGACGAAGGCTCCGTTAAAGGCAAAGGCGCGGAGACCATGCTGCCGGCGCGCGGCAACCCCTTCCGGACCGCGGCGCCGGCCGGCAGCGCCGCGCCGAGCGGCGGCGGGCCGGCCGGCCGGGGGGTGGACCTGGGCGGCGCCCCCGACCTCAGCGCCGACGATTTAGCCAAGCTCTTCCCGGATGCGCCCTCGCCCAACTTGTCGGCGGAGCCGGATGCCGCCATGGCCGCGACGCTGGAACCGTACGCCACGATGCCGGCCCCGGCGGAAACCGTGCCGGCTGAACCGGCGGCCGGCGAGCCCGGCGTGCCAGCGGCGGAAGCCCGGCAGACCGGCAATAATATGTACGACCCGGATATCCAATGGCTGGGCCTGGAGATCAACCCCGAAGACGTGGGCCCGAAGGCCAGCTTTTTCCAGCGCGCCGCCGCCCTGAACGCCGACGCGGCCCTGCTGGGCATGTTCGCCACCGACCAGCGGCTGAAGAAGTGCTGGGATGAAGTGGACGAGCTGGAAGATCAAGTCACCACCATCCCGCGCTTGAGCCTGAAGCTGGCCCAGAGCCTGCTGGACGGGCTGGCCTCGGCCCGCAACCGCCTGCTGAACAACCGGGACCAAATTGAGGACGCCGAGCGCGAGGTGGCGGAGGTGCGCTATCGCCTGCAGCGCACCCACCGCGCCAAGTGGTTTGAGCAGCCGAGCGTCATCTTTGGCTTGATTGTGGTGATGCTCCTGGCCACCCTCTTCGGCGCGCTGGTCCCGCTGGTGTTTCCGGTGTTCTTCGATACCTTGAGCGCGCAGGTGGCGCGCCTGTACCCGCCGGAGACCAGCAACGTCCGGCTGGCCGACCTGTGGTACACGATTGTGTGGGGCGGGCTGGGCGGCGTGACCGGGGCGCTCTACGGCTTGTGGATCCACGTCGCGGACAAGAAGGACTTCGACGTGGATTACTCGATGTGGTACTACGCCAACCCGCTGATGGGCATGATGCTGGGCGCGTTCATCTACGTCCTGGTGATGTCGGGGGTGCTGACCTTCCTGCAGACCTCGCCCATGGTGATGTACATCCTGGCCTGGGTGGTGGGTTTTCAACAGAACGTGGCCTTCAAGCTGGTCAACAACATCCTCAAGCGGCTGGCCCCCGAAGACGCCCAGGGGCCGGCCAAGGCCGAGAGCGTCGTCTGAGCGCGGCGGCCGAGCCGCTGGGTTAAACGACCGGGAGCGCCCCACGGCGCTCCCGGTTTATTTAACCAAACCTGACCCGCGCTTTAGCGCCGGCCCAGCACCGCCGGCAGGAGCGCGTACCACTCGGTGGCGCGCACCAGATCATCCAGCGGCACCTGGTCCTTCTGGCTGTGGGCCGTGAACTCGCTGCCGGCCGCGAAGATGATGGTGGGGATGCCGGCCTTGCCGGCCCAGTACGTGCCGTTGGTGGAGAAGTTGAGCTTGCCGGTCTGCGGCGTGCCGCCCCACAGCAAGCGGGAGGTCTCCAGGCCGGCCTGCACCAGGAAGTGGTCTTCCGGCAGCACCCACGGCGGGTAGAACTTATCCACCGGGAAGACGAAGCCGGTGTAGGAGGGCGTGTCGTAGAACAGCTTCTCGACCTTGACGCTGGCGCGGTGCTCGGGCGGGATCAGGGCCTCGATCTGGGCCACGGCCTGTTCCTGCGACTCGCCAAACGTCAGGCGCCGGTCAATGTACACCGTGCACTCGTCCGGCACGGCATTGAGCGACGGCGTGCGGCTTTCGATGATGCTGGCCGTGATGCGGCCCTGGCCCAGGAAGGGGTCGGTGTGCAGCTGGTCGTTGAGGTCGCGGATGCCGGCCAGCACCGGCAGCATCTTGTAGATGGCGTTGTCGCCGAGCTGGTTGGAGGCGGCGTGGATCGAGCGGCCCTTGGCCGTGACTTTCAACTCCACCCGGCCCTTATGCCCGCGGTAGACGTTCATCTCGGTCGGCTCACCCACCACCACGATATCGGGCTTCAGGCCCTCGGCCTCCACCAGCGCATGGCAGGCAATGCCGTCGCAGTCCTCTTCCATGTTGCCGAAGTAGTAGGCCGTGTAACCCTCCAGCAGGCCTAGATCGCGGGCCAGCGCCAGGCCATACAGCATGCCGGGCGTGGATTGCTTCTCGTCGCCGGCGCCGCGCGCCCAGAAGACCCCGTGCTCGTCCACCTTGCCCTGGAACGGATCGTGGGGCCACTCTTTCACATCGCCCACGTCCACGGTGTCGATGTGCGAGTCGTAGAGCAGGATCTTGGGGCCGTTCCCGATCCGGCCGAGGACGTTGCCCATCTTGTCGAAGCGCACGTCTTCATAGCCGAGGGCGCGCATCTCGGCCGCCACGCGCTGGCCGACCTCGCCGATGCGGCCCATCACGCTGGGGATGGCGCACAGCTCGCGCATGAACGCGATCAAGGTGGCGCGCCGTTCGGCGACGCGGCTCTTGATGGTGTGGATCAATTCCGGGGTGAGGTGGGACATAGGGTTCCTTTCGCGCCCGGGCGCCGCTACGCGGCCTCGTCCGGGTTGGGGAAGCCGGCCACGTTGTAGCCGGCGTCCACATAGTGGATCTCGCCGGTGACGCCGCTGGCGAGATCGGAGCACAAATACGCGGCGGCGTTGCCGACGTCTTCAATCGTGATGTTGCGGCGCAGCAGGCTGGCCTTGGCGAACTCGGTGATCATCTGGCGCGAGCCGGCGATGCCGGCCACGGCCAGGGTCCGGATGGGGCCGGCCGAGATGCTGTTGACGCGGATCTTCTTTTCGTGCGTCCCCAGGTCCAGCGCCAGGTAGCGCACACTGGCCTCCAGCGCGGCCTTAGCCACCCCCATGACGTTGTAGTGCTGGACGGCGCGCACCGAGCCGAGATAGGTCATGGTCAGCATGGCCCCGCCCGGCCGCATGATCGGCAGATAGGCTTTGGCCAGGGCGGTGAAGGAGTAGACGCTGATGTCCATGGCCAGCGCGAAGCCGGCGCGGGAGACGCTGTAATACGGGCCGGCCAGATCGTCGCGGCCGGCGAAGGCGATGGAGTGGATGAGGATGTCGATCTCGCCGAAGGCGGCGCGCGTCTTCTCGACCACGGCCGTGATGTCGTCGTCCCGGCTCACGTCACACGGCTCGACAAAGGTGGAGCCGAGCGATTCCGCCAGCGGGCGGACGCGGCGCTCCAACTTCTCGCCGGCGTAACTGAAGCCCAGGGTGGCGCCCTCGCGGTGCAGGGCCTGGGCGATGCCCCAGGCGATGCTGTGGTCGTTGGCGACACCGAAGATCAGCGCTTTTTTGCCCGTGAGTAGGCCCATGCGAAGCTCCTTGAGGCGGTAACGAGGCTCGGCTGGTAATGATACCCGATCCGTTCGGGCGCAGCCTACTGGCTAAACACCGCCGGCCGGCGGGCGTTGCGGGCCGGGCGGCCGCCAGCGGAAGTTCCACGGCCGGCCGCGCCACGGCTCGGGCACCCGGTCGATGCCCACGCGGGGGCCGGCGCTGATCTCGGCCGCCGGCGGGTCTGGGTTCCGTTCGATGAACAGGTGCGCCGCGCGGGCGCACAAATCCGCCGTGTTGAACGCCTCCGCCACCGCCAAGGCGTGCGTCAACTTGCCGGGACCGTTGGTCAGCTGGTGATCCGGCCGGCCGCCCCGGCGGCGGCGCAGGAGTTCCACGCCTTCCACGGGCTGCAGGGCGCGGATCAGCACCGCGGCCGGGAAGCCCGGGCGCTCGGTGACCACATTCAAGCATCAGTGGCTGCCATAGATGAAGT